>CADBQL010000051.1 GCA_902796815.1 uncultured Coriobacteriaceae bacterium
GATTTTTCGTTCGGTGTGGCGAGCGCTCTCGACGCAAATGTAGAATGCCCTGGTAACAAGGTGTTTGCGATAGCGCGAGGAAGCGCGTTGACCGAGGATGAGAAACGCAGGCTGCGCGCACAAGCTGTACTCTAAGCGCGAAACGGAAAAGGGGTCTGACCCTCCGCTCATTTGGAAGGAAAAGCTGCAACTTGCCTGCTGAAGTAACGGATGCAGGAGATTTGTGGCGGAATGGAGCAAACAGTGGACGCTGCAAAAAAGATTGTCGTAGTCGGTGGCGGAAAAATGGGCGAGGCCATCATGAAGGGCTGGATTTCGTGTGCCGAGGGGGCAGCCGAGCCGATTGTCGCATCGAATATCCAAGTCGTCGAGCCATCGCCTGAACGGCGCGCCTTTTTGACCGAGACCCATGGGGTCGCGTGTGTCGAAGATGTGCTGCAGGCGGATGGGGCCGATATGGTCGTGATAGCCGTTAAGCCGCAAGTTATGGCCGCCATGCTTTCTAACCTGGTCAAGAACGAGCAGCTGAGCCCGGCGGGCGCTTCAGCTCCGCTGTTCGTTTCCATTGCTGCTGGTCAGACGACCGCGGGAATCGAGGCTCAACTTGGAGGAAAGCCGCAGCTCGTGCGTGTCATGCCGAATATGCCGCTTGCGGTGGGAGCGGGTGCATCCGGGGTGTGCGGCGGTGCGTTTGCGCAAGCCGATCAGGTTGCCTATGTGGCCGAGCTGTTTGATTGCCTGGGCAAGGCCGTTGTCGTCGACGAGTCTCAGATGGATACCGTGTGCGCCTTGAGCGGATCGGGTCCGGCATACGTTGCGGCGATGATCGAGGCGATGCGCGATGCAGCTGTGAGCAACGGGCTCGACGCAGAGCTCGCCGAGGCGCTCGCTTTGCAGACGGTGCTTGGAACGGCCCAGCTCATCTCGAGCACGAATGCATCGGTTGCGCAGACGAGGGAGTCGATTTGCTCACCGGGCGGCACGACGATAGCAGCGCTCGAAGCCATGTATGCTGCTGGTTTCGATGAAGTTTTCAAGGCGGGCATTGATGCCGCCGTCGCAAGGTCGAAGGAGCTTGCCTCATGTTAACAAGCCTTATTCTTTCGCTGATAAACGCCTATTCAATCGTTATTTTCGTATACGTTCTCATGTCTTGGATTCCGCATGACAGCGGTGTCGTCGGTGACGTCTACCGCATTTTGGGGATGATCTGCGATCCGTTTCTCGATCTTTTCAAGCGCCTTATTCCTCCCATTGGGGGAGTCCTTGACATAACGCCCATAATAGCGCTGGTTGTTTTGCAATTAATCGAACGATTGATTGTTATTATCCTATAATGCTCGGTTATACTGGTTTTTAACAGTTAAGCTATGCCTAAGATTGATACGAAGGGAACGAACATGGCCATCACTGCAGATGAAATCCAGAATATTAGCTTTACCACGGAGCGCAGAGGAGGCTACTCCGTCGAAGAGGTGGACGTTTTCCTGGAGCGTGTCGCCGAAGAAGTCGACAATATGAATATGCGCATCGAGGCGCTGGTGGCCGAACTTGACGAAAAGGAAGCCGCCCTTGAGGCTTTGAAGAACCAGCCTTCCGCGTTTGCCGCGCCCGAAGAGCCCGTCGCCATGGAGGAAAGCGATACGTCGCCCGATGTCGCAGCTCTTAAGGCTCAGGTTGCCGACTTGCAGGAACAGCTTGCAGAGAAGAAGGCGAATGATTCGGCCATTTCTCAGGCTCTCATCGTCGCGCAGCGTTCAGCCGACGAGGTTGTGGCGAACGCACGCGCAGAGGCTTCCAATATCATCAAAGACGCCGACGAAGAAGCCGATCGCATCATCGGCAAGGCTGAATCCGATCGCCTCAAGATTACCGAGGCCATCCGTTCGCTCGAGGCGGAGCGCTCGGACGTGCGCGCCGAGTATCGCGACATGCTTGCGAACTTTATGGCTGATGCCCAGAAGAAACTCGCCGAAATCGACGGCGATGCCCGTCGTGCGAACGTTTCGGCCCAGGCGCGCAACGAAGCCAACGAATCGCTGTATGCCCAATCGGCTGCAATCCCTGCATCTGAGGTTGCGAGCGCAAGTGCTCCAGGCAAGCTTCAGTTCACGAACGCAACCGCCCCGTCGGCTTCGGGTTACATTGACAAAGACTTCTCGGGTTTCGGTGCGGCGGACTCTGATTTCGAGTTCGACGACATCGACTAGGCTATGGATCAAAACGAGCTTATCGAACTGCTCGACTCGGTTGCTGCTGGACGAGTGCATCCCGAAGATGCATTCAAGCGGCTTCGAGTCGAGCCGTTTTCTGATTTGGGGTTTGCAAAAGTCGATCATCAGCGCGGTATGCGCCAAGGCGTTTCGGAAGTCATTTACGGTGCTGGAAAAACGCCCGACCAGATCGCGGGTATCGTTGCGAGCATGCTCGACGCGGGACAAGAGCGAATCCTGATTACGCGACTTGCAGCAGAAGCCGCACTTGAGGTGGAGCATGCGATCTTCGAGGGCTTGGCTTTCGAGGGCGCAGATGACGACGACGTTCCAGAATTGCCCCTGTTCACCTATTACGACATCGCGCGCTTGGCGACGATAGGGGAGGCTCCTGTCGCAAACGGTGCGGGCACGATTGTGGTGGCATGCGGCGGCACCAGCGATTTGTACGTAGCAGAAGAGGCGGCCATAACAGCCGAGATGCTTGGAAACGAGGTCGTGCGTCTCTATGACGTGGGGGTCGCGGGATTGCATCGTCTGCTCGCGCATTACGAGGAGATTGCCGAAGCGCGCGTGATCGTAGCCGTCGCAGGCATGGAAGGCGCTCTCGCATCGGTTATCAGCGGCCTTGCGTCATGCCCGGTTATTGCGGTTCCGACGAGCGTGGGTTATGGCGCTTCGTTCGGCGGGCTTTCGGCCCTGCTCTCGATGCTCAACTCATGTGCCTCGGGCGTTTCGGTCGTCAACATCGACAACGGCTTCGGCGCCGGCTATCAAGCGAGCCTCATCAATCATCTGCGCTAAACAGCGCGGCAGCATCTGTCTGGTGAAACGCCACAGCTTTACTGCCCCGGGCCGGAGACGCCCTCCGCTCCGACGCGGGCTAACCGCTCGTCGTCCGGGCGCGGCAGGCCGCGAACTCGCTCGCTTCGCTCGCTCAAACAGCGCGGCCTAACCGCCGCGCCCTCCCTCCTCGCAGCCCGCGAAGTCGCGGAGGGCGCCCCCGGCCAGGGTCCCTGGGCCGCGCTGGAGCGGAGGACGCCTCCGGCCTGGGGCAGGTTGGGACACAGTGAGTCAATCCTGTTAAACGCTTGGGTTCACGCTGTCTGCTTTCGCTGTGCGCGTATAATACTCGGGTTAGACTTTTCGAACACGAAGGCAGGTGCTAACGCATGGCCCAACATGTGACCGAGCGCGATGTGCGCGATATCGCGGAATACACGCGCATCCATCTCGACCCGGACGAAATCGCCAAGATGACGGTTGACCTGAACAACATCATCGATAGCCTCAAGCCCATCACCGAATACGATCTGGAAGGCGTCGAGCCGACGTTCCATCCTATCGGAAGCCTGTCGAACGTGATGCGCGCAGACGTTGAGGTCAAAAGCTTCACGCAAGCCGAGGCTCTTTCGAACGCGCCCGCACAGCAAGACGGCAACTTCCTAATCCCGTCGATTCTCGGGGAAGGAGGCGATCGCTAATGGCAGAGCTTTTTTCCATGGGCATTCGCGAAATCCAAGACGGTATCGCCAATGGCCAGTTCAGCGCGAGGGAAATCGCCGAGCAGGCGATTGAGCGCATAGGGCAACGCGATGGTGAGGTGCATGCGTTTCTGGAGGTCACCCAAGAGCTCGCGCTCGATGCGGCGCGCAGAATCGACGATGCCCTGTCTGCGGGAACGGCGCTTGCCGATTTGGGTCCGCTCGCTGGCGTGCCCATTGCTTTCAAGGACAATATGAACCTTGTCGGCACGCATACGACTTGTTCGTCGCGCATGCTCGAATCGTATGCGTCCCCGTATACGGCAACCTGCGTAGCACGCGCAATCGATGCGGGCGGCATACCGCTCGGCAAGCTGAACATGGACGAGTTCGCGTTCGGTTCTTCGACCGAAACGTCGGCGTTCGGTTGCACGCACAACCCATGGGATCTCGAGCGCGTGCCAGGCGGCTCTTCGGGCGGCAGCGCCGCAGCAGTTGCCGCAGGTCTCGCCACGGTCACCCTCGGTTCCGATACGGGCGGCTCCATCAGGCAGCCTGGAAGCTTCACCGGCACCGTGGCTGTTAAGCCCACGTACGGCGTTGTCAGCCGCTACGGCATCGTCGCGTTCGGAAGCTCGCTTGACCAGGTGGGTCCTTTCGCCCGTTCGGTAGAGGACGCGGCGCTCACGCTTAACGCCATAAGCGGCCACGATCCGCTTGATTGCACGAGCCAGGATATCGCAACCGATTTCACCGCGAACCTGGCCGAAGGTGCCAAGGGGATGCGCGTTGGCATCGTGAACGCGTTCATGGAGGCCGAGGGTCTCGAGCCCGAGGTGAAGGAGAAGGTCGAACGCGCAGCCGATGACCTGCGCGAAGCCGGCGCCGAGCTTGTCGAAGTCGAGCTTCCCAACGCGCAGGCGGCCATGAGCGCATACTATGTGCTCGGTCCATGCGAGGCTTTCAGCAACCTATCGCGCTTCGATTCGGTGCGCTACGGTTATCGCGACCCAGGTCACAAGGACCTCGGCGGCCAATACGAGGCGAGCCGTGCGAACGGTTTTGGCCCGGAAGCCCGCCGGCGCATCATGC
>CADBQL010000052.1 GCA_902796815.1 uncultured Coriobacteriaceae bacterium
ACCGGCGAAGTGGGCGATGGGAAAATTTTCATCAGCCCCGTCGAGGAGATCGTACGCATCAGGACCCGCGAGCGCGGGGAAAAGGCCGTGTAAAAAACCCGCGCGGGAGGCTAAAAGGGAACGTAGTTAACCAGAGCTTCCCGATACGGTACGAATGCGAGCAATTAACGCACAAAAAATTCTTCACAATTTTTGCGACCTGCGAAAACGCAATTGTGAAGAATTTTTTGTGCGTTATTTGCCTGTGCTCGCGCCGCATCGGATGACTGGACACACTTTTGAACCTCGCGCGAGCAACCGAGAGCAGTAGCTTTAAAAGCTACCCGCGCCGCCTATCCGCGCCGCCGCTCCACAAAGTAGACGCGATACCAAACGAGGAACGAGTAGACGATCCAGATGCGCCGGGAATTATCGGCCCCGGCGCGGTGATCGTCGAGCAGGCGCAGCAATTGGGGCACTTCGAAAAAACGCTGCGCCTCAGCGCTCTCGAACTCGCGCCGCATCACCTGGTACCACCGTTCTTCGCGCAACCACGCCGCAACAGGCACGGGAAATCCCAGCTTCTCTTTCTGCGCCCAATCGCGCGGGATGGCACGCTCGGCTGCTTGTCGCAAGGCGATTTTCGTCTGACTCTCGCTCACCTTCTGGGGCGTCGGTATGGTAGACGCCAGTCGGAACACCTCACGGTCGAGAAAAGGAACGCGTGATTCCAGCGAATGGGCCATCGCCATCTTGTCGGTCTTGAGGAGGATGTCGCCCACGAGCCAAAACCAAAGGTCGACGTACTGCATGCGCGTCGTCTCGTCTAAATGCCCGACCTCCGCGTATATGGGCTCCGTGAGCTGCTGAGGCGCGAGAAGGCCTTTTGCGCCAGCTGCATTGCGCGAGAGCCCATCGGTTTGACCATCCGTGCAACCATCGAGGTCGATGAAACTACCGAGACTGCTCAAACCATCAATGCTGCAGCGGCCATCAGGGCCATCGAGGCAAGCGCGGCCGCTAGGATTGGTGAAGCCACCTTGGCCGTATTGGGCGTCTTGGCCACCTTGGCCACCCTGGCCGCCATAACCAACGCTGCCATCAAGTCCGATGAGCCCACGCGCGCCGCTCGGATGAGATTGCGCGGCTAAGCGGTTGCGCACGCCGACGGCAAGCACGGCATCGCGCTCGGCCGGCGAAAACGCCACGTCGTTCGCGTTCGTGTAGTACCAGTCCTCCACCCGCTCGGAGGCGCGCTCTAGAAAGTTCGCGCCGCGCGCGCCAACAGCGCGCAGCGCCTTCGAACCCGCACGCAGCAAGCTCTTGGGCACTTTCCCCACCCGCGCGTTCGCAAGCGGCGCCTGGTAGATACGATAGCCGCCGAAAAACTCGTCGGCGCCCTCGCCCGAGAGCACCGCCTTCACTCGCCGCGCTGCGAGCTCGTCGACAAAGTACAGGGCAACCGCGCTCGGATCCCCCGTCGGCTCGTCCATATGCCATTCCACGAGCGGAACGGCCTGCCAAAACTCATCCTCGGTGATATGGTGGAAATCGTTTTCCACCCGCAGCTGCTCGGCGAGCTCGCGCGCCCAACTCACCTCGTCACGCTCGCCCTCGTACTCCTCAAATCCGACGGTGAAGGTCTTGATGCCGGGGTTTTCCCGCGCAAGACACGCGGCTAGGTAGCTGGAATCGATGCCGCTCGACAGGAATGAGCCGACCTCGACGTCGGCGACGTTATGGTAGCGCACCGACTCGCGCATCACGCGGTCGACGGCATCGACCGTGGCCTGCTCGTCACGCGTATCGTCGGGGCAAAACGCGGGTTTCCAATAGCGCTCGAGCTGAACCTGGCAGCCTTCGCGCACGCGCAGGAAATGCCCCTGCGGAAGCTTGTAGACGCCCTTGAAAAAAGTCTCGTGCAGCGCCGAAAACTGGAAGCACAGGTACTGCGCAAGCGCGTGCTCGTTCAGTTCGCGCTTGTACGAAGGATGTTCGAGGATGCTCTTGATTTCGGAGGCGAAGATGAAATGTCCGTCCTGGACCGTGTAGTAGAAAGGCTTTATCCCGAAGAAATCGCGCGCACAGAACAGTTCCTGCGACTCGGCATCGTACACGGCAAACGCGAACATGCCTCGCAGCTTTTCCAAAACGCCTTCCGACCAGGCTATGTATCCGATAAGGAGCACCTCGGTGTCGGAATTGGTCTGAAACTGGTAGCCGCAATCCTCCAACTCGGACCTCAGTTCGCGGTAGTTGTAGACCTCGCCGTTGAAAACTATCGACCAGCGGCCGCGCGTGGTGGAAGACTGCTCACAGCCGAATGCTTCCTGGACGGGCTCGCTGCTGGAAGCTTCCCGGACGGGCTCGCCGTCGGAAGCTCCCCAGATTGGCTCGCCTCCGCCTTCCTGGACGGACTCGCCTCCGCCTCTCCGAACGGGCTCGCTTCCGTCTTCACGGGTGGACTCAACTCCACCTTCGCAGATGCCCGCGACTCCATCGTCGGCTTGCGAAGAGCACCTGCCCGCACAGCGCGTTACCCCGTTCTCACGCACCATGGGCTGAAAGCCTCCCGCGAGGTCGATGAGCGAAAGCCGTCGGTGCCCAAACGCTATGCCGTCGGCAATGTAGCGCCCTTCCCCATCGGGTCCGCGATGGGACATGACGTCGCACATCGCCTTGAGCGTGGCGCGGTCTTTCGCGCTGTCAATCGCCCCGGTAAAACCGCAGATGCCGCACACG
>CADBQL010000053.1 GCA_902796815.1 uncultured Coriobacteriaceae bacterium
AAGCTGTTTGCCGAAGGAAAGGTCGAGCGCATGTCTCCTGATGATGCTTGCAACCATCACCACTAGACAGTCCAAAACGATGCCGAGCTTAGGCTTCGCATTGGCCATGTCTAGAATGCGACCAAAGGAGAGCCTTTCTTTTGTTGCTTTGCGGGCAGCTTCCTGAGCTAGAAAACCGAGCTCTTGCCATAAGGGGCAGGAGCTCGGTTTTATTCGATAGGCTACACGTTTCCGAGCATCACATCGTCGAGATGGACGTGTGCGACTTCAGCCAAGCGGTGCAGAAGCGGGATGCTGGTCGGCTCGGTATTCAGCATACGGTTTTGTGGGAAAAACCTGGTCAAATGATAAGGGATTGCAGGGTTGAGCGAGGCGATCCAGCGCGCCATCGCATCGATGCTCGCTTCGTCATCTGACAGCCCTGGCACGACGAGCGTTGTTATTTCCAAATGACAGCCAGGCTCGAATGCCAAGCGCTCGATTGTGCGTTTGGCGGCTGTTAGGTTTCCGCCCAACGAACGATAGCCTTCGTCTGTGAAGCACTTGAGATCGATATTGGCGGCGTCAATGAGCGGTGCCACTTCATCGAGCACGCGTGCGGTGGCCATACCGTTCGAAACGAGGACGTTCACGAAATTTGCCTCATGGGCGAGTTTTGCGGTATCGCGCAGGAATTCCCAGTTTACGAGCGGCTCGTTATACGTGTATGCTATGCCCGCGCAACGGTGGGAGCGCAGGCTTTTCGCTTGGTCAACCACTTCGGTTGGTGTTACAGTGCGCCATCTCACGTCGTGTTCACCCACCTGCGCGATCGAAGCGTTTTGGCAAAATGGACAATCCATGTTGCATCCATAGCTGCCAAGAGAGAGCACCGTTGTGCCAGGCATGAACCGTGCGAGAGGTTTTTTCTCGATGGGATCAAGCGCGATTGATGTGATGCGCCCGTATCCGAGCGCGACAACCGACCCGCCATGTCCCATGCGCGATCGGCATCGTCCCAGCTCGCCTTCTGCAAGCTTGCATGCATGCGGGCAGGTAGTGCATACTGCTCGTTCGCTCATTTTCGTACGCCTTTCGTTTTGGGGCAAATGACCAGCTCGTTACCTGGTGTAGGCGCAGGTTGCAGTCTCCGTTAGGTCGCTGCCCCATTATTACAATCCCATTCGAATGAGTCACGCCCCTGGGGCAAGACTCATTAGCGCAAGGCTGGCCCCTCCCGAATGAGCCACGCCCTTGGGGCATGACTCATTCCAGGGATAAGACTCATTTGCGCAAGGCGGGCCATCCAGATGAGTCACGCCCCAGGGGCAAGACTCATTCGGGATCACAGCTTATTGTGCGACTTCGAGTCCCACCTCGTGGCTATCGTCGTGGTTGACCGCCGCGGGTATGGCGCACAACCTCAAAACGCTCGAGGTCGACGTCGTCGTCATGGGGGCTGATGCCGGCCTTTCGCTTGGCAATTTCAAGCTGATAGGCAACGGTGTCGACGCCGTCGAGGTTTGGGAGCAAAAGACCGCGCTTCCATCCCTTGGTTACGATGACGCCATAGCGCTTGACGTCGAGCTCGGCGGGCGATGAGATCGGTTCAGCGTCGCCGAGCACATCGACCGAGTAATCCAAAAAGTCGAGCTCATCAGGTCGAACGGGGTCGAACCGCGGATCGCGGCTGCACGCGCTTACGCCGTTTTGCAAGATTTCCTGCGCAATCGAAGGAGTCGTTGCCGCTATGGTACCGATGCAACCTCGAAGCTCGCCGTGCTCATGAAGAGAGACGAACACGCCAGCTTGGCGTGTGAGCAACTCCTGGGGTACGTTCTCGGGGAGCTCGGGCGGACGTCCTGTGCGCACGTAATGCTCGACTGTCAGACGGGCGAGCATGATATGGGAATCGACATCGTTGTCCGTCGCGTTAGCGCTTTCGTCCTCGTTGCCAGCTTGCGCACGAATCGCTTCTTCTTGCGGGTTTTTCACATCCATAATCGCCACACCGTATCCCACGCCAAACGGTCCTTCGTTTGAAAGCAGGTGCGATTCGACCGTAAGTCCATCAAGCGCGCCGGCCATGATTTGGAACGAGCGCAGCCCGCATTCGGCAGCAGCTTCGCAGAAATCCTCGTCGAACTCGAACAGCCGGTCGAGCTCGCCTGCCGCGAAGATTTCGCCAATCTGCTCATCGAACACGGGACCTTCGGGAGCAAACCCGTATGGCCCTTCCTCGAGCAATTTGTGAGAAAGGTCGCCGCTCGCCACGAACGCCACGCGTTTTTCCAGCTCGTCGGCAGTTTGTGAAATGATATGTCCCAGCTCGCGATGCGTTTGCGGCGAAAGCCCCGACAGTCCGATGCGCACGATGGGGCAGGGAAGGTCATCTATGGTATCGCCGGCAGAAGCATGATACGCCTCGCGAACGAAATACAGCGGCACATAGGTGCCATGGTCCATGTCATCACGATACCGATCGCTACCGACCGCCGCAATGCCCGCCGCATTGGCTTTTTCCACAATCGCGCGTGCGAAATCCGCATCGCAAGCAGCATCGATCTGCTCGTGAGGAGCCCGAAATCGCGCCATGCTCCCTTCAAGCCGTGCGTCAGTGGTCACATGGAATCCATCGCGAAACATCGGCGCGTGTGGCGATGTCACGACGATGCAATCGGGTTTCGCGTCGATGACCGCACGAGCAGCAGCTTCATACGCATCGATCGTCGAGCTGATGCGCGCCTCCTCTCCTTTTCCGACGGCGGGAACGATCAGGGGCGGGTGCGGAACAGCTACTGCTGCAACGATTGCCATGGCAAACCTCCAGCGACGGGAGCATATTCAGATGCTCCTATTATAGTGGATAGGAAACGTGGGTAAGTCGTTGTCCCATTTTCGCAATTCGGCCAATGAGTCGCGCCCCTGGGGCAAAGCTCATTCCCCAAGGGCGCGACGTTATCAAGAAACTATCGGTTTATTCGCTCGTTACATAAGAGCTTTTCTACGGTGTATATCGTACTATTACAGCAGGTGAGCGCGTAGTTCGGCACCATCGAGAGGCGAAAGGTATGCAGGAGCGATGTCGAATACGGTCAGTGCGCCGGTCTTCCCCTCGGCGCTCAGGCGCGCGATGGCGCGAGCGTAGGAAACGAGTACGCACGACGTGAACTCAGGATTCGAGTCGAGCTTGAGCGAATACTCGATGAGCATCTTCGCGCCGCTTGCGGATTGGCCGCTGCGCAGCACGAAACCGCCGTGCGGCATGGCCGAATGGTTGCGCTTGAGCTCCTTTTTGGTGATGAAGTTGACCGTCGTATCATAATCGGCGAAGTAATTGGGCATCGTCTCAATTTGGCGTGCGACCTCGTTGGGGTCGGCGTCCTTTTCGAGCACGACGAAGCATTCGCGCGTGTGCTTCTGGCGCGTTGTCAGCTCTGGGTTCGATCCCGAGCGTACCGCTTCGAGTGCGGATTCGACCGGGATTGTGTACTGTTTGGCATCGGCGACGCCCGGGATGCGACGAATGGCGTCGGAATGTCCCTGGCTGATGCCCTTGCCCCAGAACGTGTAATCGGCGCCGTCGGGCAGAATGCAGTTACCCATCAAGCGATTCAGCGAAAACAGGCCTGGATCCCAACCGCACGAGATAATCGCGGTCTTACCCGCTGCCTCGGCCGCTGCATTCACGGCATCGAAATGCTCGGGAATGCGCGCATGGGTGTCGAAGCTATCGACGACGTTATACAGCGAGGCGTAATGCGGCGTCTGCTCAGGTAGGTCGGTAGCGCTTCCGCCGCACAAGATGAGGACGTCAATGGGCTCTTCGCCCGTTTCGAGGACTTCGGCTGGCTTGACGGCGAGGCCTTCCGTTTCGACCTCTACATCCTCGGGGTCGCGGCGCGTATAAACCGCCACCAGGTCGATGTCATCATTCTGCCTGACAGCGAGCTCGACGCCCCTACCAAGATTGCCGTATCCCAGAACTCCCAAACGAACGTTAGCCATGTCAGTCCTTTCGCTTTCATGCCGCGTTTCCATGTCAAAACGGATGTGTGCCTGTCGGGCAACGGCTCGGCAGAACGGTTGAAATTATAGCCGCGCGAGCGCAGGGCTACGTCAAATGTAACAAATACCGCTCGCTTTGTAACAGTTCTACGCGATGCGGGGAAGGGTTGTTTCCCAATCCGGATGAGTCATGCCCCCGGGGCGCGACTCATGGGCGTGAATGCCGTATCGAATGAGTTTCGCCCCTGGGGCGCGACTCATTTCGCAGGTCGCTACAGCTATACGGGGATGAGTCATGCCCCAGGGGCAAAACTCATCCAGCATGGTGCTTCCGTTCGCTTTGTCGGCTCCGACAGCGTGTCGTGTCCCGAGGAGCGCGTCCATCCAGCCGAGGCATGCGCTACAATAGCCAAACACAACGATTTGAGGGAGCGAAAACCCATGGACGAATTTATCGATATCTACGATGCAGAGCGCAATCGCACCGGTGTGACCATTCCGCGTGAGGGAGCGTTTCTCAAAGAGGGCGAATTCATGCTCTACGTGCTTGCCATCGTGCAGAATGCTGAGGGAAAATACCTGATCACACAGCGCTCGATGGACAAGCATTGGGCAGCAGGCTGGTGGGAAGTCACTGGAGGAGGCGTGCTTTCGGGCGAAACATCTGCCCAGGCGGTTGAGCGCGAAGTGCGCGAGGAGGTGGGCCTCGACGTAACGGGCGAGCTGCTCGAGCCGGTCTACGCCTACAAGAACGTTGACCTCGAGCGCGGTGACAACTACATCGTGGACATCTACCATTTCCATCTGGATGTCAAAGAATCCGACGTGACGCTGCAGGATTCCGAAGCGATCGATTGCGCATTTGCCACGTGGGAAGAGATTTGCAGCCTCGCCGACCAGGGCGTTTTCCTTCATTTCTCACGTCTGCGTCAAGCGCTCGAAGCTGAGGGCGTCTTGTAGGGAACTCGATGAGTCACGCCTCAGGGGCATGACTCATCCCCGCACATCCCTAGCGACCTGCGAAATGAGTCGCGCCCCAGGGGCGAAACTCATCCGGTACGGTATTCACGCCCATGAGTCGCGCCCCAGGGGCGAAACTCACTCATTGCGATCGGTAGAAAAGCATGGTTACGAGTGCGAGCGCGTTAAACAGGGCGACGCACAGCAGC
>CADBQL010000054.1 GCA_902796815.1 uncultured Coriobacteriaceae bacterium
CGTAAATTCCACGCGCGGGAACTCGGTTGTAGGCGCTGCGGGAGATTGGGCCTTCTCAGCAGACGATTCGCCCGCCGGCGCCGCAGCCGTGTCTGCAGGCACGCTTGACGCGCTCGATGCGCTCGCATAATCTTTGCCCGCGTGGTCTTTGGCGCGAGCCGCAGCTCCTCTTTCCCTTATGGCATGCAAACCCTGAGCAACCCTTGCCACAGCACCATGCCCTGCGGTTTCTTCTTTCTTAGCGCCCTCTTGCTCCTGGGCTAAAAGCGTGGCCGTCGCCTGCTCGGCAACCGTTTCGGGCTCATGCTCGGTGCGCGCAGAGTACGCCAGGCGATCGGCGACCTCCTGTGCGGCTGCCGCGAGCGTGGCGCCCGTGCGCTCGTCTCGACGCTGCTCGAAATCGGCGATGGCCGCATCGGTTGCGGCCACGGCATCCTCGGCGGATGCAATGGCTGCCTGAGCTGCAGCAACGGCGGGACATGCAGCGGCCTGCTCGGCTTCGGCGGCCTCTTCGGCCTGGTCGCGCAAGGCGGCCAGAAGCGAACGCACGCGGATGCGCGCAGCGCCGAGGTTCGAAACCTCGTCAATCTTGAGAACGGTGTAGACCTTTCCCGCGCCTTCGAGGATTTCCTGCACCTGATCGGTCGTAAGCGCGTCCAAGCCGCAGCCGAACGAGTTCAGCTGAATCAGGTCCAGGTCACGGCGTTGCGTAGCCACTTTGGCGGCAGCGTAGAGACGTGTGTGGTACATCCACTGGTCCACGACGCGGATGGGTCGCTCGAGCGTACCCAAATGGGCGATCGAGTCCTCGGTGAGCACCGCAAGCCCAAAACTCGTCAGCAGCTCGGGAATGGCGTGGTTAATCTCCTGGTCGATGTGATACGGACGACCCGCAAGCACGATGCCATGCGTGCCCGTCTGCTCCATCCAAGCCAAAGTCTCTTCGCCCTTGGCGCGCATGTCGTCTTTGAAGCGCTCGTCTTCCGCCCAGGCCAGTTCAACGGCCTCGTCCACTTCGGCACGCGACGGCAGATTGGCATGGCGACCAATGACGTCCTTGAACGTCTGGCACAGCTCCACATGCAGACGCTTCTTGAGGTGATCCTTCTGGTCGTAGGGAAGCCATGGATTGAGAAATGCTACGTCGGTTTCGCGTAGCTCGTCGATGTTGAGGCGCAACGCCTCGGAGTAGCTCGCAACGATCGGACAGTTGTAATGGTTGCCCGCGCCCTCGTCTTCCTGGCGCTCCCATTTGGCGCATGGCATCCAGATGAAATCGGGATGCTTCTCGAGCAGGTTCATCACATGGCCATGGCTGAGCTTGGCCGGATAACACACCGACTCGCTCGGCATGGACTCGATGCCCGCCTCGTAGGTCTTCTTCGTCGAAGGATCGCTGATGATGACGCGGAATCCGAGTTTCGTGAAAAACGTGAACCAGAACGGATAGTTCTCGTACATGTTCAGCGCGCGTGGAATGCCCACCGTACCGCGCGGCGCATCCTCAGGCGCAAGGGGCTCGTAGTCGAACAGCCGATGCGCCTTGTAGTCGAACAGGTTCACCACGTTGTGCCCGCTCGTGTTTCCGCCTGCAAGGCCTGCGCCTTTCTCGCACCGATTACCTGTGATGAAGCGACGATGCTTTCCGTCCGCATCCTTGCCGAAGTCGTTAACCGTGAGCAAACACGAGTTCGAACAACCCTTGCACCGCACCGTTCGATGGGTCGGATTGAGCGCCTCGAGCTCTTCGAGTGAAAGCAACTTTGTCTTCGGGGCGGCAAGCCCATCGCCTGCCTCGCCCGCGCCGAAACGGTCTCGCGCGAGAAGGGCTGCACCGTAAGCCCCCATATTGCCGGCAATATTGGGACGCACCGCATCAACACCAGCGAGCTGCTCGAAGGAGCGCAGCACGGCATCGTTGAGAAACGTTCCGCCCTGCACGATTACATGGTCGCCCACGTCGTGCGGGTCGCGAATTTTTATGACTTTGAACAGGGCGTTCTTGATGACCGAGAGCGCCAGACCTGCGGCGATGTCACCGACGGTAGCGCCTTCCTTCTGAGCCTGCTTCACACGGCTGTTCATGAACACCGTGCAGCGGCTTCCCAAATCGACGGGAGCCTTGGCTTGAATCGCAGTCTGTGCGAACTCCGAAACGTCGAGACCAAGCCCGCTCGCAAAGCTTTCGATGAACGAGCCGCAGCCAGATGAGCAGGCTTCGTTGAGCATGATGGAATCGATGACGCCATCCTTGACGCGCAGACACTTCATGTCCTGACCGCCGATATCGAGGATAAACTCGACGTCAGGCAGCATCTCGCGCGCGCCGCGCAGGTGGGCGACGGTCTCGATTTCGCCAGAATCGACCTGCAGGGCTTGCAGCAGCAGGCCCTCGCCATAGCCAGTCACAGTCGAGTGGCCGATAACGACGAGCGGCTCGCCCGACTCGGGATCGCGCGGCAGTGCCTGGTACAGTCCAGCAAGCGCCGTGCGAGCGCATCCGAGCACGTCGCCTTTGTTGGAGACGTAATGCGACCATAAGATTTTGCCATCTTCGCTGATGAGCACGGCTTTGAACGTAGTCGAGCCAGCATCGATGCCCAGGAATGCCACGCCGCGGTACGACGTGAGGTCGGCGGTTTCGACACGCTCAGCATCGTGACGGGCCTTGAACTGCTCGTAGTCGGCCTCATCAGCGAACAGGGGCTCTAGGCGTGTGACCTCAGAACCCTGCATGTCACCAAGGTTGCGCAAGCGCTCGATGACGTCGTTGAGGCGCTCAGGGCGGATGCCTTCGACCTCGGCGCCTGCTGCCGCGCACCCGCTCGCCACGAACAGGTGGGCGTTTTCGGGCACAATGATGTGCTCATCGTCGAGCTGCAGCGTCTCGTAGAAGCGTTTGCGCAGTTCGGGAAGGTATTGCAAAGGCCCACCCAAGAAAGCGATATGTCCGCGGATGGGGCGGCCGCACGCCAAGCCGCTGATGGTCTGTGTCACGACCGACTGGAAAATCGATGCCGCAATGTCTTCCTTGCGCGCGCCCTCGTTCAAAAGCGGCTGCACGTCGGTCTTTGCGAATACGCCGCAGCGGCTCGCAATGGGATAAATCGTCGTGTGGCTGGCCGCAAGTTCGTTGAGCCCGCCTGCGTCCGTGTTCAGCAGTGCCGCCATCTGGTCGATGAACGCACCCGTGCCGCCTGCGCACGTGCCGTTCATGCGCTGCTCGATCGACTGGCCAAAGTAGATAATCTTCGCGTCTTCGCCGCCGAGCTCGATAGCGACGTCTGTTTTGGGAATAAACGTCTCGACCGCCGTCTTGGAGGCAATGACTTCCTGAACGAACTCGACGCCGAGCCATTTGGCCAAAAGAAGGCCGCCCGAGCCGGTGATAGCAATCGTCATAGGCGCGTCGCCATAGCCCGCGTCTGCCGCCGCCTGCAACACCTCGGCGACCGTTGCGCGCACATCGGAATGATGGCGCTGATAAAGCGACCATACCGCCTGGTCGTTTTTGTCCAAAATAGCCAGCTTGACCGTCGTCGACCCCACATCGATGCCCGCGCGCAGCCCTTGCTTCGCCGCGCGCGTCAGCTCTTGCGCCGTGGGGATTTCTACATAGTCTCTGCCTTTGTACTTCATATAACCCGCCTTGCTTCATTTCGCGCGTTTAAAATGCGTCTCGTTTGTAACCTTGTTATTGTACCAAGGATATGCGCGCACACGAAATGCCGTTAGCGAGGCGACATAAAGCCACATGACATAAAGTCGGGTTTTTTGTCATCAAGCGATTTAGTAAACGTTGATGAAATCGCTTGATGACAAAAAACCCGACTTTATGTCATGTGGTTAGCAAAAACCCGGAACGCTCTCCGCCTTCCGCGCTTTCGGCGCCTGCAGCGCTTTTTCCGCCGGCTTTACGAGCTCGCAGGCGATGGCGCCTCCGATGATGAGGGTAGCACCCGCCACCTGCACGAACGCCATTGGCTCACCGAGCACAGCTACGCCGAGCACGACCGCCGTCAACGGCTCCAGGTAGCCCAGACTCGCTACAGTTTGGCTCGAGATCTTGTCGAACACGCCGAAGTACAGGTAGCAGCCCAGCCCGGTGTTGACCAACCCGAGCATGAGCACATAGGGCCACTGACCAGCAGGGATCACCACAGCAGGCGTTCCCTCCTGAATGATCGTGAACACCGCTACAACCAGAAACGCCGACGTCAGCTGCCAGGCAGAATTCTCGAGACCCGTTATGGCGGCGGCTTTCTTGTTGAGAACCACCAGGAACGAAAACGCGATGGCCGAGCCCATGCTATACGTAATGCCCAGCATGTCGAGCGAGCCTCCCGTGACGGCGCCGTTGACCAGCACGAGACCGACAAGCACGACGGCAAAGCAGGCGATCTTGCGAAGCCCGAGGCGCTCGCCGAACAAAACCGGCGATAAGGCCATAACGATGATGGGCCCACAATAGTAAATGAGCGACGAAAGACCCACGCCCACGAGCTGGTATGCCTCATACAAAAACAACCAGCCCACACCCATGGCAATGCCCGAAAGCACAACAAACATGAAGTCTTTTGGATGCTGACGCGCAGCGAGCGACCTGCGCGAAAGCACTAGGATTGCGAGCAGTGCAAGCGAGCCTATTGCCGTGCGTAGGTAGACGATTTGGTAGCTTGGCAACGAGATAGCGCTGGCCACGATGCCGTTTGAGCCAAATAGCAACAACGCCAGGATGAAACTCATATATGCTTTTGCCCTCGTCATGCTTAACCCCCGAAAACTGGTAAGGTCTGCTCTTTTTCGTTCGCATAC
>CADBQL010000055.1 GCA_902796815.1 uncultured Coriobacteriaceae bacterium
AGCTCCGAGGGCGCCACGAGCGAAAACAGCGACGAGCTCCTGAACTATACGCAGTTCCGTCTCCTCTACAACCAAAGTCAGCCAGGCGATATCGCAGATGCAAATGACTTGCGCTGGATAAAAAAGATTACGGTCCGCTTGAAAACCGATATTTCGAAGAAAGATGACGGAAATCTGAGCGTTCACCTCGACTATAAGCCAGCCCGTATAGGTGAGTATGGCCTGCTTTCGGCTATGCCGAGCAAAACGATTGGAAGCGGCGCTATCGGGTACAAATGGTATCGCTCAACTGACAAGGGTAAGAATTACAAATGGTTAGAAGAGATACCTAGTGACCAACCGAATCTCGAAGTGTCGGTAACCAAAGAGAACATTGGCGATTTGTATTACGTCATAATGGAGACGGAGGAAAAGAACAAAGCAGGAGAAGATATCGCTCCGAAATCAAACGTACAAGAAATCACCGCGCTCGGCGAAGAAGGGTCGAGTGAATCTTGGGAAGTGCAGCTTAAATATGACCCGCCCTTTGCAGGTGATTACGCTATTTTCACCGTGAACCTGTCAGGCGTTGATCAGAACGATCCGAATTTACGCTACAAGTGGGAAATGTCCGATGATGGTGGAGTGACCTGGCGCTGCGAGGGGACCTTATTAGAAAAAGAGCACGGACGAGTGCTAAGGATCTTGACGAGAGCGGCGTCTCCTAGTGAGTCGTCGTCTGGCGGAGGCGAAAGCGGAGGTGGTAGCGAAGCGACCAAAGTCACCTATATTCGTTGTCAAGTTACACGAGTTGACATAAGTGAGACGAAGATTACGAATATTCAGACGTTGCTGGTTAAGACCGGGGAAAACCCCCATGGAGGTCACGATACCGACACGAGCGAAGGGTCCGAAGACAGCGCTCTTCCAACGGATACGTCGATAACGGAGCCGGAAACCGACACTACGGATATTCCGCCGTCGACAGACGTGTCGATTACGGATACGCCGTATACGGACACGGACATGTCGAATATGGACGAACAAATTACGGATTCGGAAGAGTGGGAAGAGCCCAACCAAGAAGAACCCGATCCCGAAGAGCCTGTTACTGAAGAGCCAGAGTCTAATGTGGATTCCGATTCGGATGACCCTGAAGCTAATGACGACAGAAACCAAGCAGGTGCGGAAAGCGGCTACGACGAAATATCCCTTAGCCCTGATAAGAACGTTACCAACGAAATTGTCCAACAAAAGAAGAAGACCGCCAAAAAGAACAACACTCCTGGAGCGAGGTGGGTCGAAGTCCCTCAGCCTACGATTGCGGACGTTCGTCGCATTCTGGCTGATAACCCCTACGCACCGCTTGCGGCTCCCTTTGCGCTCGGCATCACTGCTGCCGGCGCTGTCGAGAAGCTCGTCTTCTTCCGACGTCAAATCAAGTAGCAGGAAAAGAGGCAGCATCGCGTTCTCGCCGCTCATACGGTTTCAATGAGCGTTTCCTCGGGATGCGGCTCGCCGAGTGGAAAAACTTTCTCTACGCTGAATTTGCCCTGCTTATGATGGGCCTTGCCGTGATGGCAGGGCCCATCGAGCATCGGGTTCTCATCCCTAGCTTTCCATATAATCTAAGCCATATAGACTAAAGTTTTCGAAAAGGTAACGCTTAGATTTTCTAACTTGACCATGTGCATGCTCGGGCGTATAACGGTACCTGTAACAAGGAACGGCGTACATGACGAGCACATACACGCCAGCAAAACTCGGATGTGCTCGCCGCAAGAAAGGAAGATGAGAACTATGACGATGTTAGTACCGCGTAGGCGCAGGAGCATGTTCGACGATTTCATGAGCGATCCGTTTGATTCGTTCTTCAGCAACCTGCCGCAGCCGCAGGCGACGCCGACTCTGATGCGCACCGACATCAAGGAAGACGAGGCTGGCTATGAAATCGTAATTGACCTGCCTGGTTTCCAGAAGGAGAATGTCGCGGCAGAGCTGAAGGATGGCATCCTCAAGATCAGCGCCAAGACCAGCACCGAGAATGAGGAAAAGACGGGCACGTTCCTTCGTCGCGAGCGCTTTACCGGCCAGTGCAGCCGTCAGTTCTACGTCGGCGAAGACGTCGAAGAGGCTGACATCAAGGCCAAGTTCGAAAACGGCCTGTTGCAGATTACGGTCCCGAAGAAGGTTGAGCAGCCCAAGCTCGAAGAGCCGCGTACCATCGCGATTGAAGGCTAACGCGGGCGATTGTTCGCAACAACCAGTCGGCTTTCCCTGCGAGCTTAGTTCTTACCACCGTGATTGGCCGAAGCTAACGCGAACGGTTGGGTGGTAGGACGGTTAAGCGAACGCAAGTAAATTCGGCGGCCGCGTCCTCTCCTCCTTTCGGGGCGCGGCCGCACCTCCTCTCACTTACCCGAACGGCTGGGTTTCCCCTCCTCCCAGTCGAAGAAAAGGCACCCGATCTCTCCCGGGTGCCTTTTCCTTTGGAAATGAGTTTTGCCCCTGGGGCGCGACTCGCTCCAGAATGAGTACTGCCCCAGGGACACGACTCACTCTCGGATGAGTACTGCCTCAGGGGCGCGACTCATTTTCTGTCTCGTTATAATGGGACAAAACTCGACAGAAAAGGAGCGCGAGCATATGCAGGTGCCCAAGCTTAAGGATATCCAGTTCGTCGCAGATGGCTGGATAAAGAAATACGTTCTCACATACGATATGCCAAACGGTACGGAGCACAGCTACGAGGTCGCGTCGCGCAAATCGCCCGAAGCGTATCGAGCGTTGCTTGAGGCCAATGCGGCGGGCGAACCTTTGGCCGGCGCCGATGCGATTTGCATCGTGGCGCGCACGCCGCGCGACAGCATCGTG
This sequence comes from uncultured Coriobacteriaceae bacterium, assembly GCA_902796815.1. Lineage (GTDB taxonomy): Bacteria > Actinomycetota > Coriobacteriia > Coriobacteriales > Eggerthellaceae > UBA9715. Next base: position 2,854 of record CADBQL010000055.1, read on the forward strand.
ATGATCAAGGAGTTTCGGTATCCGCTTAACAGCTGGTGCATCGCGTTTCCTGCGGGCTTGCTCGAACCGGGCGAAGACCCAATAGAATGTGCTGATCGGGAGCTTCGCGAAGAGACCGGGTATGCCATCGATCGCAAAGCTGAAGTGCGTATGCTGCCGCAAGCAGGCTATTCTTCCACCGGCATGAGCGACGAGACGGTGCAAATCGTGTTCGTTAATGCCGAATACGTCGAGCAGCCCCATACCGAGCCGAACGAGCTCATTGAGGTTTTTGAGCTTCCCATCGCTGACATTCGCGCATTCCTAGACGAAAACCGCCTGCCCATTGGCACGCGTGCGCAACTCGTCCTCGAGATGCTCGCAAGGTGAGCGGAAGGTCTGACCCCTGCTTCACTAACGGTTCGTGACCTCGATCTGCAGGCTTTCGAGCACGTCGAGGGCTTTTTCGTGAAGGGCAGGGTCGGGTGCGGCGGTGCAGGAGGCGTCCACGATGATGGGCACGTCGGGGCACGCCGTGCGAGCAATGATCGCGTTCGAGAGCACGCACATGTTAGAGACCAAGCCTACGAGCTCGATGCTTTCGTAGGGTGCAGAACCTACTTCAGTTGCGACGCGTTGACGCTCCATCAGGCGCGTGAACAGCGACGTCGATCCGAATGTGGGCTTTCGAAACACCGAATCGGACTCGAGCAGCTTGTTGGCAACCTCGCCATAAAGCTCATACCCTTCGGTTCCTTCGATGCAGTGTGGAATCGGAA
>CADBQL010000056.1 GCA_902796815.1 uncultured Coriobacteriaceae bacterium
ATATCCCGCGCTCGAGGGGACGGCGAAGCGGGGTTGGTCGGCGTTTCGACCGTCAAAGAATCATGCTTCAGGTAAGTGAGTCACGCCCGAGGGCGCGGCTCATTCGAAAATCGAGACGCCTGGGACACGACTCGTTTGGAGAGCGCGCTACTCAGGGGCGCGACTCATTCGCAGAATGCGGTATCATACTCAGGGCCTTGCCAAAAGTGGCATACAGAAACGCGCTTTTCGCAAGGACCCGAGCATACGATGGGAGTCGCGATGAAAACAGTCATATTAGCTACGAACAACGCCCATAAGGTTTCGGAAATCTCCACTGCGCTCGATTTTCCCGGTTGGGAGTTCAAGACGTTGCGCGAGATGGGCATCGAATCAGATCCAGTTGAGGACGAGGATACGTTTTTGGGAAATGCTCGGATCAAGGCGCTAGCTGCTCATGAGGCGAGCGGCGGGATGGCGGCGCTCGCGGATGACTCCGGTCTTGTTGTGGATGCGCTCGGCGGCGCGCCGGGCGTGTACTCATCGCGGTTTGCGGGCGAAGATGCCACCGATGATGACAACAACGCCAAATTGCTTGCGGATCTCGCGCAAACGCCCGATGAACAGCGAACGGCTCGGTTCGTGTGCACGCTCGTGTTCGTCGACGAAGACGGAACCGAATTGTTCGCGCGCGGTACGGTCGAAGGACGCATCGGCCACGGCCTGCAGGGCGACGGTGGCTTCGGATATGACCCACTGTTCTGGCCTGATGTGTTTGGTGGGATGTGCACGCTTGCCGAGGTGCCTCAAGCGCGAAAGAACGAGGTTTCGCATCGAGGCAACGCCTTGCGGGAACTGCGCGCAAGGCTCGGTGAGTCGCTGGGGCTATCCCAGACGAGCGACAAAGATGAGCCCGGCGATTCGGTTGGCCAGGATACGGATGCGTTGAGTGTTGCACAGGCGCGCGCGATGATGATGGAGGGCGAGCAATCGGGTGGATTAACCGCGCCAGTCGGGTTGAGCAACCCCGAGGAGCTATCAGGGCAGGGAGTTGGCGCTGAAGCGGTTTCCTTTGGTGAGGGCGCTGTCGGTCTCGGCGTTGACATCGTCGAAATCGAGCGCATGGCACGAATCCTCGAACGCTCGCCGGCGTTTGCTGAGCGTGTCTTTTCGCAAGCAGAGCGTGCGTATTGTCAGAGCAAGGCGAACGCGGCGACGCATTTTGCGCTGAGGTTCGCAGCCAAAGAGGCGGTTGTCAAAGCGCTTGGGACGGGGTTTTCGGAAGGAATCTGGGTGCATGACATCGAGGTCGAGCGCGCAAAGAACGGAAAACCGAGCGTCAAGCTTCAAGGCCGGGCGCTAGAAGTGGCGCGCGAGCAGGGTGTGCGAGAGATTTCGATTTCGCTTTCGTACACGCACACCGATGCCGTGGCTTGTGCGATGGCGGTGACTGAAGCGTCAGTGCGCGCGAGTGAGCAGCGGCGTGATCCGATGGAAGAGCTGACAAGGCAGTTCAAGGAAATGCGAGGAATGCTCGATGAGTTTTAGAAAAGATGCAGACGAGGGGTATGCCGAAGAGGGGCATATCGACGAGATACATGCCGACGAGGGGAATGCTAGCGAAAAGCGCTTTGGGGAAGAATGCTCAAGCGCCGATGAGAGCGTTTCCTTCGAGGTGGATTTCCGTGCGGAAATTCTCGACGATGAAGTTCCATACAAGGATTTCACCATGATGTCTCGCATCGCCGAGCGCTTCACCGACGATGTTATCCCATTGCTATGGAGCGAAAGCATGCTCGCAGAGCTGCTGCCCTGGCCATCTGAGCAGGCCAACAAGTATTCGCGCGGCAAGCTCGTGCTTATTGCTGGTAGCGATCGCTATCCTGGTGCAGCTTGTTTGGCAACTCGGGCAGCCCAACGTATGGGTGCAGGATACGTGGAGGTCTTTACAACCCCGATGGCACGCCCGTTCATATTGTCAAGTTGCCCCTCGGCCGTTGTGCGCCTCGTAAGCGAATTCGATGTCGCATCGTTTTCGCAAGTTCAGCCGGGCAAGCCCCGCGCCATCGCTATTGGCCCAGGCTTCGATCCCGATGACGAAAGCGGCGAGCAGCTGCTTGCGCACGTGTTGAAAAAAGCGGCATGCCCCGTGCTGGTCGACGGTGGCGCCCTAGCGGCTTTTTGCTCGAAGCGCGTACGAAAAGCGCAGGCCAAACGTTATGAGCGCGGCCATTTTACAGTGGTTACGCCCCATGGAGGAGAAGCGCGGCGCCTTGCCGAATGGTATGGCGTGCCTACGATGGAAGGTCCTGTCAAATTCGGTGCTGATTTGGGCTGTGCCATGGGTGCCGTCGTGGTGCTCAAAGGTCCCGATACCTATATATGTAGTGATAACGACGTGGTCTTCTCGATGTGCGAGGGTACGGCGGCACTTGCAAAGGCGGGGACGGGCGACGTGCTCGCCGGCATGATTGCAAGCCTTCTCGCGCAAGGGCTCGACCCCAAGCACGGTGCGTATCTCGGCGCAACCCTGCATGCGCGTGCAGGCGTTCTGGCAGCTCAGCGGTTTACTGACATAGGCGTTCTTCCCGAAGACGTTATCGATTTCATTCCCGAAGCCGTTGCGCGCATGGCCCTCTAATGCAAGAAGGATTCCCATCATTTGCTAACACAAAAGAAGAGGTGAAAAAGGCCCATATCGTGTGAAGCAAAAAGAAGGCATGCGGGGGTTTTCTTGCATGGAACTCTGTAGATAAGTTTGCAAGATGATGTGAAAATTCGGCGGAATGAGCCTCCGCCTTTCTCTAAACCTGCCACAAGATGTTGGGTTTGAAAGGAAATGCGGTCTAGCCCTCTCGCGGCGACCGCCGTTCTGCGGAGTTGCGCAGGAATGGGTGCTTCCATCCCGCATGCGTAACTTCCACCTCGTTCCATCAGGGATTATGATGTACCTTTGAAGGCGTTGTACCAAATATTAGTCCTGTAAATGAATAGGCTATTGTCAAAATTGGCAGCGATTTTTCACTTCTATCGCACTGCGCTATAATTGGTTACACAACTTAAACGGACAACGGCGAGCTTGAAACGCGCCGCCAACGAATCAAACACACCACAAACAAACTCCGATCGTTTCGCAGCAAGGCTCGCTAATCGAGTAGTAAGGAACGGTGCGGTATGCGGTCTCGTTCGAAGACGATAGTTTCTGCCACTTTGGGCGTCGCGCTTGCAGTTGGCACGGGTGCTCCCTTATATGCACTGGCCGACGATGAAGCTAATCAGCTTTCGGATTCTACTAGCGTGGGATATGTGTCCGACGAAGCTTTGGACGTCGATATTCCTTCCGATGTTCCCGTCTATGACAGTGAAGTTACCGATTCGCCTGTTTACGATGACGGGTCAGCTGACTCGTTCGTCTATGATGACGTGGCAATGGATTCGTCCGTATACGACACGAGCTATTCGGACGATAGCTACGTTCAGGACGAAAGCTCTAGTTATGATATGAGCGTCCAGGATGACGCCGTCGACCCAAATGCGCTTAATACGAGCGAAGATGTGGTGTATGACGCATTTGACCTGGACGGAGACGGTATTGCCGACATGCTCGACCTGGATGGCGACGGCATACCCGATGCCGAGGACTTCGATCACGATGGACTGCCTGATGATCCCAAGCTAAGCAGCCCTGTATCGAAGCTCAATGGCACGAGCTCGGCGAGCGGATCTGCGCTCGGGCTGCAAAGCGATTCGGCGGTGACTTCTTCTGAGTCCGATCAGTCGACCGGCGCGGAAGCTGGGACGCAGGTGAGCGGTTCCGACGATTCGAACATGCCTTCCCAAGATCAGGTGCAGGATGGCGAGAGCGCATCTGGAACAGATGCAGGTGATGAAACTGCTGATGGCGATGAAGCTGCCGATGGCGATGGCGCACAGAGTGCTGAGGACGCCAAGGTGGACGATACTGACGGCAAGGCAACCGAGGGCGCTGACGCCGATGCCAAGGACAGCAAGGATTCCAAGGACGCCAAGGACGCCAAGGACGCCGATGCCAAAGACGGTAAGGGAAAGGACGCCAAGGACGGCAAGGGCAAGGATGCCAAGGATGCCGATGCCAAGGGCAAGGACGGCAAGGGCAAGGACGCCAAGGGCAAGGACGCCAAGGGCGGCGATTCAGAGGGCAAGGACGGAGACGTCGAGATAGCCGGCAACTCCGAGGCTAAAGATGCTGCCGCGGCAAAAGATGCAGCATCCGTTGCGGCTTCCGTGAGCACGAACGCTTCCGAATCGGGTGGATTGGTGGCCGCCGTTCTCGATCAGCCGATTTCCGAAAGTGATAAGACGACCGCTACGGAGTTGGAGTCGACTCCGGATTCGGATAACAACTCGCAGAACACAAATCCGCTCGAGAGTGAGCCTGCAATCGAGACGGTCGCGCCGAACGCTGATGCACTGACGCCTGAGTATGAAGCTGTTGACACCTCTACTTTTGAAGGCCTTCCCTCGCGCAGCGTGAATCTCACGACGGCCAAGTTCATTGCGACGATTGGTGAGCAAGCGCGTGCGGTTGCGCAGAACAACGACCTGTACGCCTCAGTGCTCATCGCGCAGGCGGTCATCGAGAGCGGAAACGGAAACAGCCTTCTCGCCCAAGCACCGAACAACAATCTTTTTGGCATCAAAGGCTCTTACAAGGGCAAGTCGGCCGTTATGCCAACGGAGGAAGATGACGGCAGTGGAAACCTCTACGGTATCATGGCCGAGTTCCGTCGTTACAATTCGCGTGCCGAGTCCATTGCTGATTATGCTGACCTTCTCAGGTCCAACCCGCAGTGGTATGCCGAGGCATACAAGTCGAACGCCGCGACGTATGTCGACGCTTGCAAAGCTTTGCAGGGACGTTATGCCACATCAACGACGTATGCGGCCACACTGACTTCTGTTATCGAGACGTATGACCTCACGCGTTATGACAAGCCGCTCGATTTTGCGGTTTCAGGAAGCATTCACGATCCTGATTCCGAGTTGTCCGACAAGAACGGATATCGAGCCCTTACGATGGACGACTACGCGCGTCTCGAATCCTTAGCCTGTTCGTTCCTCGGGACCGACTATGTTTGGGGCGGTGATTCGCCGGCGACTGGCTTTGACTGCTCTGGTCTGGTGCAATGGTGCATGCGGGAGGCCATGGGCATCGAGTTGCCGCGTACCACGTTCGCCCAGCAGCTGGTTGGCAAGCGTGTGAAAGTTGATCCCAAAGAGCTGCGCATGGGCGACTTGCTTTTCTTCAACACGCCTGGCGAAGGTACTGGTCATGTGGCAATGTATCTCAGCGACGGTTTTTATATCCATGCGCCTGAAACTGGCGACGTGATTAAGGTGACGTCAATCGAGGAGTTTACTCCGTCGTTTGCGAACCGCGTAATCGACGAGGTTGACCTTGACTCGAATGGCCAGGTCGTTGCCGGCGTGCAAGACGAATCTGATGGTAAGGTAAACACCAAGTCAAGCGTCAAATCTGGCGCGAAGGATAGCTCGAAAGACAAGGCCAAGTCCAGCTCCGCTTCAAAGGCGGCCGAAAAGAAGAACGCAAAGTCAGCTACTGGGAAGAGCGCCAAGGCGAGCTCGAAGTCAGATGCCAAGGCTGATGCGAAGGCGAGCTCGAAGGCGAGCTCGAAGGCGAGCACGAAGTCAGATGCCAAGGCTGATGCGAAGGACAAAACCGACTCCAAGTAGATTTCTGAAATGTGTTGCGCTCCCCCAGAGGGGCGAAACGAATGAGTCGCGCCCCTGGGGCGTGACTCATTCTATGTTGCCGCTGTTTCGAGCGCAGTTCGCTGGCCAAGTCGGGGAAAGCGACAATTGGCTGCTCGATATGACAAAAAACCCGACTTTATGTCATATCGGATGGCAATATAATGTCACCATGAATGATGCG
>CADBQL010000057.1 GCA_902796815.1 uncultured Coriobacteriaceae bacterium
CGAGATGCTCAAAAACGAATACGAAGTGCTTTTCGCCTGCGATGGCGCCGAAGCCATGAGCATGGTTCGGGAATACAAGGATACGCTTTCGCTCGTGCTGCTCGATCTTGTGATGCCGGTTGTTTCGGGTTTCGATGTGCTCAAGGCCATCCGAGATGACGATGAGCTCCGCCACATTCCGATTATCGTTATGACGGCTGAGCGCGAAACCGAAGTCGAAAGCCTGTCACTTCGCGCGATAGACTTCATTCCCAAGCCCTATCCTGCACCCAGCGTCATCCATGCGCGTATTTGGCGGACCATCGAGCTGTCGGAAGACCGCGACATCATCCAGCTGACCGAGCGCGATGAGCTGACGGGCTTGTACAATCGCGAGTATTTCTACCGTTACGCCGAGCAGTACGACCAGCACCACAAAAGCCAGCAGATGGACGCGGTCATCGTCGACGTCGATCATTTCCATATGGTGAACGAGCGCTACGGGCGTTCTTACGGTGACGATGTGCTGCGCCGCATCGGAGAGCAGCTGCGCAACATGGTGCTCGACTCCGGAGGAATCGTGTGCCGCAGGGAAGCCGACACGTTTATGGTGTACTGTCCGCATCGCGACGATTACCGTCAGATATTGGACCAGGCTTCGAGCGCTTTGATGGACGATGATAGTGCGGGCAACCGCGTGCGGTTGCGCATGGGCGTGTATTCTGAGGTCGATAAGGAACTCGACATCGAACGGCGTTTTGACCGGGCGAAAATGGCTGCCGATACGGTCAAGGGAAGTTTTGCCCGCAGGATAGGCGTGTACGATAGCGATTTGCATGCCCAGGAGCTTTATGCCGAGCAACTCATCGAGGACTTCGAGGTGGCCGTTTCCGAGCGGCAGTTCAAGGTATATTACCAACCAAAGTTCGACGTCCGTCCCGATACGCCGATTCTGTCGAGCGCCGAAGCGCTTGTTCGCTGGGAACATCCCAAGCTTGGCCTCATCAATCCGGGCGTGTTTATCCCCCTGTTCGAGGACAACGGCTTGATTCAGCGGCTCGATACCTATGTTTGGAACGAGACCGCCCGTCAGATCAAAGAATGGAACGAGCATTTCGAGTACTCGGTGCCGGTATCGGTCAACGTGTCGCGCATCGACATGTACGATCCGAATCTGGCCCAAACGCTCGCATCGATTCTGGAAGAGCATGGGCTAAAGGGTTCAGATCTCTTGCTCGAAGTGACCGAATCGGCCTATACGCAGGATTCGAGCCAGATTATTCACGCTGTCGAATCGCTGCGCGACCTCGGATTCCAGATTGAAATGGACGATTTCGGGACGGGCTATTCGTCTTTGAATATGATTTCGAGCCTTCCAATCGACGCGCTCAAGCTCGATAGGCAGTTCATCAACGACGCCTTCAAAACGGGCGGCGACACGCATATGCTTGAGGTCATCATCGACATTGCCGATTATCTCGCCGTGCCGGTCATCGCCGAGGGCGTCGAAACCGAAGAGCAGCTCGATGCGCTGCGCTCGCTCGGTTGCGATATCGTGCAGGGGTATTTCTTCTCGCGTCCCGTTCCGGCGGTAGAATTCGAGCCGTTCATCTTGCAGCGCAAGGAGCTCGAGAAAGTTGAAGACGGAAAATCTGGCACTCCGGAGGCTGGCGATGACGTCGAGGAGCGCGTACGCGCGGCGCAGTTCGCGGCCATTAAACAGAAACAGGAGGAAGCGGCCCTGTTCAGCGTCGAGCAGCCGCATGAGGATGCGGAGGCGTACATGGACGATCCGCAACACTCCGGCCTGCAGCTGCGTACCATGAGCATCTTCTTCATCCTTATTGCCATGCTTGCGGCGGCGTCCCTCATGATTTCGGATTTATCGGTCAAGGGGGGCTACCAGCGCATGGAGGAGGCGAGCGATCGCTATATCGCAGCGCAGCTGGCGGCTTCTGACATGGAATCTGCGTCGGATTACCTGACCGATCGCGTGCGCTGCTTCGTCGTCACTGGCGAAACCGAGTATCTCAAGGACTTTTTCGAAGAAGTGGAAATCACTCAGCGTCGAGATAAGGCTGTCGAAAACTTGGAGTCTCTGCTCGAGGGGGCTGACACCAGCGCGCTTTCGAGTCTCAACGCAGCGCTTGAGTTATCCAACGAGCTCGTCACCATCGAAAACGAGGCCATGCGCCTCATGGTCGAGAGTGGCGATTACGATATCGAGCAGATTCCCACATCCATCAAGGAGATGCCGCTGAGTGCGGAAGACTTGGCGCTTTCGCCCGCCGAGCAGAAGCAGAAGGCGCAGTCGCTCGTTTTCGACAACAATTACATGCACCACAAGGACAAGATTCGCGAGAATGTGGGCCAGTGTACGCAGAAGCTGATTCGATCGTCGAGCCAGCAACTCGAGCAGGCGTCGGCGCAGCTCGAGTTGCTCGTGAATATCCAAACGGGGCTCACGATCCTTTTCTTGCTGATCGTATTAGGCTTTGTTGTGGTTATCAGTCGGTTGATTCGTAAGCCTCTCTCGGATATGGTCAAAAAGATGCAAGCGCAGGAAATGATCATGCCGACTGGCGCCGAGGAGCTGCGCTTCGTCACGCGTACGTACAATAAGATTCTGAAGGAAAACCAGGACGCCCGCGAGCGTCTGAGTCACGAGGCGTCCCACGATGCGCTGACGGGGCTGTTCAACCGTGGCGCATACGATCTGCTGATGGAAAGCGCCGATACGGAGCATCTGGCTCTCATTCTGATCGACGTAGACTACTTCAAAGAGGTCAACGACACGTACGGCCATGCGGTGGGTGACCGGGTGCTCAAGCGCGTCGCCGAAATCCTCAAGCATAGCTTCCGTTCGGTCGACATCCTGTGCCGCATCGGCGGCGATGAGTTTGCGGTGGTGATGACCCGCGTGAACAGCTCGATGCGCCAGCTCGTCCTGAATAAGATCAGCCAGGCTAACGAGCTTCTTCAGCATCCCAAGGACGATTTGCCGCCTGTTTCGCTCAGTGTCGGCGTGGCGTTTTCGGATCGCGAAAACCCGCGAGGGGATATCTTCAAGGATGCCGACACGGCTCTCTACCGCGTGAAGGAAGCTGGACGCGCTGGCTGCCAAATCTATTAGGGCGGGGCGAAGACCCCTTACATGACGGGAGTTGGCACGATGGCGTTCGTGGAATTTCGCGATGTGTGCAAGATATACCAGATGGGCGAAGTCAAGGTGGCGGCGGTCTCGGGCATGTCGTTTGACATCGAGCAAGGCGAGTTCGTCGTGGTGGTCGGCCCGTCGGGTGCAGGCAAAACGACGCTTCTCAACATGCTCGGCGGAATGGACTCATGCACGACGGGGCGCATTGTGCTCGACGGGCGTGAGGTGAGCGCGTTTTCGGAGCGTGAGCTCACGTATTACCGGCGCTATGACATCGGCTTCGTTTTCCAGTTCTACAATCTTGTGCAAAATCTCACCGCTAAGGAGAATGTCGAGCTCGCGAGCCAGATTTGCAAAGATCCGCTCGATGCGGCAACCGTGCTCGAACAGGTGGGGCTTGGCCATCGTATGGACAATTTTCCCGCTCAGCTGTCGGGTGGCGAGCAGCAGCGCGTTGCCATCGCGCGTGCTCTCGCCAAAAACCCCAAGCTGCTCTTGTGCGACGAGCCGACCGGCGCGCTCGACTACAACACGGGAAAAGCTATCCTGCGCCTGCTGCAAACGACATGCGCCGAAACTGGAAAGACCGTCGTGCTCATCACGCACAATTCCGCGTTTACCGAAATCGCCGACCGCGTCATCCGCGTGCGCGAGGGGCGTGCCGACGAAGTCTACGTGAACGCGAGCCCCGTTTCGGCCGAAACGCTCGAATGGTAACGCAAAGCCGTTGCCATGCTGAGCGCGTTTGCGAAAGAGCTCGTGCGAACGATAACCCGCAAGCCGGGGCGTTTTCTCGCGCTGTTGGCCATCGTTGCGCTCGGGGCGGGCTTTTATGCCGGTCTGCGCATGACAGCGCCCGACATGGATATCGCGCTCGACCGCTATTTGGATGACACGCGTACCTATGACGTGCGCGTTGTATCGACGATGGGGCTCGAAGATGCCGACATGCAGGCAATAGCGGAGCTCGAAGGCGTCGAGGCGGTTATGGGCGCCTATCAGGCAGATGCGCTTGCGTTCATGGGGGGCACATCCTACACGACGCGCATCCATTCGTTGCCGGCTGCTGCGCATGAAGCTACATGCGATGATGGCGCGGCGGTCGTTTCGGATGACCCGTCGTACCTTAACCGGCTCATACTGGAAGAAGGCCGCTGGCCCGAAGAGGCGAACGAGTGCGTGATGTCGGCCGATCGCGTGCTCAGCCAGGGGATTGGCATCGGCTCCGAAGTGACGTTCACGCAGACAACGGGCGACATGGGCGATACGTTCGCCGTGCGGTCGTGCACTGTCGTGGGAAAAGTTCATATGCCCTATTACGTCTCTTCGGCCGCAATCGATCCGAGTTCGCTCGGCTCAGGTGTGATCCAGCAGGTGATTTACGCTCCCGCGGAGTTGTTCGCCGATGATTATCCCTATACCGATGCGTTCGTGGCTGTGCAGGGCTCCCGTGAGGCGTTCTTCGGTTCGCAGGAATACGACGATCTGATCGCGACGATCGTCGAACGCATCGAGGGTATCGCCGACGAGCGTTGCCAGGCTCGCCTGGATTCGATAACCGATGCGCTCTACGACAACATGACCACGTTCGATGGTCTGCTCGATTTGGCGGAATTTCGCCTTTCTCACACGAAGGACGAGATAGACGATCCTGAGCTTCCCGAATGGCTCGTCATGGACCGCTCCAAAAACGTCGGTATGTCGTCGTTCACATCCGATGCGCAGCGCGTCGACCACATCGCAAGCGTGTTTCCGCTCATGTTCTTCCTGGTCGCAGCTTTGGTGGCACTCACCACGATGACTCGGATGGTCGATGAGGAACGCCAGCTCATCGGCACGTACAAAGCGCTTGGCTATACTCGAGCACGTATCACGTCTAAGTATGTCTCCTACGTCCTGCTCGCGGCGGTGGTAGGCTCAGTCCTCGGCATAGCCCTGCTCGCACGTGTGCTTCCGGGCGTCATCATGAACGCCTACGCTATCATGTATTCGGTGCCGAGCGCGGATTTCCCGATTGATGTGCGGCTCGCGATTCTTGCAGCCGGCCTGGTCATCGGAATCACGCTCGTTGCTACCTGGGCGTCGGTTGCCGCAACCCTGCGCGAAAAGCCCGCAGCCCTTATGCTTCCCCGTGCCCCGAAAACAGGCAAGCGCATCGTGCTCGAGCGTATTCGTCCGATCTGGTCGCGGTTATCGTTCACGTGGAAAGTCACGTGCCGCAATCTTTTCCGATATAAAAAACGTCTGGTTATGACCGTAATAGGTATCGCTGGCTGTACAGCGCTATTGCTGACGGGACTTGGGCTTCACGACGCTATCAACGACATCATCGACATCCAGTACGGCCAGATCATCCACCATAATGCACTCATCGTGCTCGAAGATCGCATCGACGATGCGCAGCGGGACGCCCTCGAGGACGACCTTGCGCGCTCTGGGGCGGTCGATTCGTTTACTCCAGCATTCACTGAGACGATGCTCGCGTCGGGTCCCCGCGCGAGCGACAAGCGCATCGATTTGGTCGTACCTCAAGATCCCGCCGCGTTCGCGCAGATGAAAACGCTGCGTACGCGCGAAACCCACGAACCGTTAACCATTGCGGATGACTGCGTTTTGCTCAACGAGAAGATCGCAAACGAGCTTGGCGTCGGGGTGGGGGACACGATTCGCATCAATCCGCAGGACACGATGGGAAATGCGACTTCGACGACGTACGAATTCACGGTCGGCGCGCTGTTCGAGAATTACATCTATAACTATATATATGTAACGGAGGCCACCTATGAGAAAGCGGTGGGAAAAGCCGCTCCGATGAACGCTCTTTACGCAACCGTCGTCGAGGATCCCACGCAGCGCGCCGAGCTCGAAGCGCGCCTTGACGAGAGCGGCATCGTCAAAACGCTTTCGTACAACGACGAGACCGTCGACACGTACAAGACGATGTTGCGCAGCGTCGATTTGATCGTCGCCGTTCTGATCGCGTCGGCAGCTGCGCTCGCGTTCATCGTGCTCTACAACCTGACCAACATCAATATCGAAGAGCGCATCCGCGAGATTGCGACTCTGAAGGTCCTCGGCTTCACGCGTCGCGAGACGAATGCCTACATCTTTCGCGAAATCGCTCTGCTCGCGCTCATAGGGGCTGCCATCGGGCTTTTGCTCGGCGTTTATTTGGAAAGCTTCGTCGTCGTCACCGCAGAAGTCGACCAGGTCATGTTCGGACGCACGATCCATCCACCGAGCTTCGCGATCGCCTTCGTTCTGACGCTCGTTTTCTCAGCCGTCTCGATGGCGCTCATGCTCCCCAAGCTCGCTCGCGTCAACATGGTCGAAAGCCTCAAGTCCAACGAATGAGTTTTGCCCCTGGGGCAAAACTCATCGCCCAGGCCGGTGGCGTCCGACGCGACTTCGCGGCCTGCCGCGCCCGGACGACGAGCGGTTAGGCCGCGCCGGAGCGGAGGGCGCCTCCGGCCCGGGCGCAGTGGGGTAACCCCTGGATTCCAATGGGCAAACATCGTTTACGAATGAGTTTTGCCCCAGGGGCATGACTCATTCGAATACGTTTACAGTTCGAGCCCGGATGAGCGGTGGCCGGTGGTGGGGGCGGGGCCGTCTAGTTGGGCGAGCAAGTTGAGTAGGTAGGCGGCTGTTTCGGTGTGGCCTCCCGCGTTTGCCGCATCGATGCACTTCAGAAGCGCCGGCTTCGAGAAATACCCGGTCACGCCCTCGAATGCGCGTAGCTCTTCGGTCCGGCCTGCTTCTGCAAGCGTTGCGGTGAGCTTCTGCTTGAGGGGAACTTCGCCAAACCGTTCGGGGAAGGAGGCGATGGCGCGCGCTGCCAAAATGCGTACGCGGGAGGATTCCGAGTTCAGGAGCTTTTTGGCCTCCTCGAATGGCAGCATTCCGCGAGCGATGGCCTCGTTGGCCACGAAGCACATCAGCGAGTAGTTGCGCATCGCGTTCATCGTCGTGCCGATCGAGCGCTCTGCGAACGTGATGGACTCGAGCGACGGGCATTCCTGAAACGCGCGGGGTCCTACGTATTCGATGCCTCCGTGCATGATGACGGTCGAAAGCGCCGTGCATCCGCGGAAGCAGTTCCGCGCGACCGTTTTGATGGCAGCAGGCAGCTCGATCGAGGTCATCGCGGTGCAATCGCGAAAACAGCTGTCGCCGAGCGCCGTCACCGTCTGGGGGATCTCCTGCGTGGGAAGCGACGCGCATTTGCTGAAGACGCCGTCGCCGAGCGTTTCGAGCGATTCGGGAAGGAAAGCTTCCACAAGCGACGAGCATCCCATGAACGTTCCCAGGGTGAGGTTGCGCACGCCGTTTCCCATGCGCACGCGTTCGATTCCCGTGCAGTTCCAGAACGCGTAGTTGCCGATGAACGTCACCGAGTCGGGAATTTCCACGCTCTTCAGGCTGTTGCTTTCCTCGAAGGCCTTAGCTGCGATCATGACCACGGGCTTTCCGTCGACTTCTGCGGGAATATGCAGCTCATCCGCCTCGCCGTCGTAGCTCCTGATGAGCCATCCGCCGTCGCACGTCTCCAGGTTCAACCCCTCGAAAGTCATCGTGTTCTCGTTGTCGCTCATGTTTGCCCTTCCGTTTTGGTGGAGTTTTCGGAGAAGCGGTTTCCTTCTGCAGGACACTCCAGGTTTTCCCTATTACTTATCGAATTGTCGAATGCGGCTTATAACAGTCCCTGACGTTTGCGCTTGTCCTGTCGATTCTAGCCGTCAAGCTCATGTTCGGTTTCGTCGAGCTGCTCAATCTGGCGCAAAAGCTCGGTATTGCGCTCGAAGAGCAGCAGGCTCTTGTTGTGCTTGAGGTACTGTTCGCTGCCGTAATTCGCCACCGCCGCGACGAGCACGGGGTCGGCAGAAAGCTTCGTGACCATGATGAGCGTTTCCTGGGATGTTTCGCCGAACGTGCTATCTAGGAAACGGAAGGTGTTGTCGATGGCGTCCATGGCGCTGTCGAGCTGAGATTCGTGCGCGTTCACGAGGCCGTTGAACGTGGACTTGGCGGTATCGAAACAATCGAGCTCGGCTGCGACGGCAGCCATGACGCCTGCTTGGATCTGGGAAAGCGCGCTCAATCGTTCGGCGCGCACGGCATCGCGGTCTGCTACGCCCTTCGCCGCATCTCCGCTGACGTCGCTCGCGTTTCGGACGCGTCCGATGCGGTAGCGTATGGAGTCGAGCGCCCGTTCGCCGACGAGCTCGGGCTTGAGTGCGATCAGGTCGCTGCGAACCAGGTGAAGTGCCTCATCACGTTCCATCGTGGCATGTATGCGAGAGAGGACGGCGTCGAGCAGCAGCCCTACGAACGCTACGCGCTCGTCGAAGCGCGCCTCGGTTGCTCGCGCGGAAATCTCGTTGGGAGCATTGCCGTTGAGGATACGTGCGACCTGGTAGTCGTCCTGGTATTTCCGGAACAGCTCCAAATAGGCGAAAAACTCGTTTGCAACCTGGTCGTCTTGCAAGTATTGCCTCACAAGTTGCACGTCGGGGGCGAGGCCTTCGGCCTCGTAGGCGCATATGATGCGCGAAAGGTCTTCCCATCCTCGCGCGGTGACCAGCACAGTGCCTGTGGCTCCGGCGCGCACGTGGTAGAACGCGCCGGGCTTAGCGTCGAGATAAGTGGTTACAGCCGGATGAACGCCTGCTGCAACAGCATAGTTTTGCCAGACGGCCACGTCAGGTTCCACATCGATACGGCGCATGCGGTCGAGTAGGGCAGGGTCGAACTCACGTGCCGCGCGATTGTATTCGGGTGGGTTGCCTGCGCACACGATAATCCACCCATCGGGAAGCTCATGCATGCCAAACGTTTTGAACTGCAGGAACTGCAACATGGCAGGTGCGAGCGTTTCGCTTACGCAATTGACTTCATCGAGGAACAGGATTCCCTCGTCGACGCCGCTCTCGCGTCGCGCTCGATGCACGGATGCGATGATTTCTGACATCGTGTAGTCCGAGACGCTGTAATC
Source organism: uncultured Coriobacteriaceae bacterium (assembly GCA_902796815.1). Lineage (GTDB taxonomy): Bacteria > Actinomycetota > Coriobacteriia > Coriobacteriales > Eggerthellaceae > UBA9715. The sequence continues at coordinate 9,132 of CADBQL010000057.1, forward strand.
GCGTCCGTCGAATTCTTCCTGCGAAATGTACGGCAGGCCGAGTGCGCTTTGGCGCGTGTGATGCGTGATGGAATACGACACGAAGTTGATGCCCATAGCCTGTGCGACTTGCGAAACGATGGCGGTCTTGCCCACACCCGGGGGTCCGAACATGACGATCGGCCGCTGCATGCGTCGCGGTACGCGGAACAGCCCGCGTTCGTCTTTTGAAAGATACGCGCGCACGGCGCCCTGTATCTGCTCTTTCGCTTGCTGTATGTTCATGTGGCGAAACGCTCCTTTCGGGCTTTTCTCGGGCGAGTAGCTTTGCAATCGGAAAAGGGCATGTTTTCAATCGCAAAAACGGCACGCCTCGTTATCATTTCACTGATCCATGAGCAAATCCGCGTCGAGCGCGACCTGGATGGCCCAGGGTGGTACGTCGGCTTGCGGCGGTGGGTCGCCCCAGAACACGAAGGCGCAGCGGTAATCGGGCATCCGTTCCGGATAGGTGCCCTGCCCATCTGTAAAATACACGAGTCCACCAAGGTCGTGAAACGCGCCCTCGGCAACAAGAGTGTTCACGTATTCGAATGCGGGCCTAAAATCCGTTCCGCCGCCGCCGATAACGCGCATGCCGCGTCCCCACTCGACCAGCTCGTCGAGGTTCGTGATGCGATCGTCGGTTTGTACCTGAGCATCGCATTGCAGGATGCGCACGTGCACGTGGTCGAAGAATGCTTCAGCCTGCTTGAGCAAGTCAAAGGTCAAATTAACGAAATTTTGCACGATTTCGCCGCGCACGCTCGCGGACGTGTCGATGACGATGACGAACTCGCGCACACGTTTTTCCTCGCGATACTCAAGCGGTTCTATGAGCGGGACGTTTCCGTACAATGCTAGGCCGTAGGTATAAAACACGTTGTCGAATTCGTCTTCGGAAAGACGCATCACTTCGCCTGGAATTGCGAAATGTCGCAGGAATTGCTCATAGTCATTACGTTGTCGCGCCGCATTGTTCAGGTCGTCCACGAACCCTGCAAGCGAGGCGCCCCGCTTGGCCGAAAGCGTTTGCAGATTGACGGCCAAGCTTGTCGCCACCTGGCGCCATGCAGATTTTTGCTCTTCTACCGTGGGCCGTGCAAGCTGCCTGAGCGCATAGTGCGCCTGTGATGCGTCTATCGTGGTAACGTCGTTTCCCGGTTCGGTTCCATAGTTGGATCGTTGCGAAAAGCCTGCCGATTCGTTTCCCTGTTTATGGCTTGCGTGACCTGGGATGTCGTTATTCGCCGCATGGATGTTTGCCGAAACATCGCCATCTCCCGAATGGCCTTGGCCTGGGCGTTGCGTATCGCCGTCATACTCGAGCCGAAAAGAGCGGGCGGGCGATCCATGCGAAGCATCTTGCGATTGAGGGCCATCATCGGCGCCATCGATTTGCTCGATGTCGGTCGACGTGGGTTGTCGGGACGATGTGGCAGACTCGTCGATCTCGCCGCTATCAGCGCTGCGTTCCCAGTAGCTCTCGGCGTTTCCCTCCATGCGTCCCACGCCGCCCGAAGGATCGGTTCCATCACCGGCACCTTCGCCTTGATCGGTGTCAGAAGACGAGGCGGGGGCATACCAAAGGTCATGGCTGTCGGAGCGCATGAGGCTCGCCCATTCGCCCGCCTCGTCGGTCCAGCGTCCCTCTCGCAGATGGCGGTAGACCTTTTCGGCGCTGATGCGCGCGCCCATATCGCGCTCGATGCGCTCGAACACGAGCGCCATGCGTGCACCGCGCTCGCCCGGGAGGGCGCCGAGCAGGTCGGCGACCACACGTTCAGCAGCAATGTCGCAGGCCAAATCCCACAGAGCCCGATTCGAAGAAGCGCTCACATACGGATGCAAAAACAAGCAGTGCGCTACGCTATGCAAAAGATTGCGCTTGGGCGCGCGTCCGGTGCGCTTGAAACGCTCAAGAACGTGCCCGGCATCGTAGCCGAGCACGTACCCGTCGGTCGAAAACGAAGTATCGAGCTCCGTCGAGGCGAGAGGCAGCCTTCCTATCGCCCACGACAAGAAGTGGTTGTCGGTCAGCACAGCCGCTTTGGCCAACTCAATGACCTGCAAAGCCAATTGCTCCCGTTCCGACATGCGCTAACCCAACCGCCCAACGTGCCCGTCGCCTTCCATTTGCAGCCGATGGTACCATGCGCCCGTTATGCCACCTATAGTGAAAAGTCACCCACTTGCCGTGCCCCGCTTGGAATTAAGTGCCGTCTCAGATGAGTTTTGCCCCAGGGGCGTGACTCATTAACTGGCCGGACGACGAGCGGTTAGGCCGCGCCGGAGCGGAGGGCGCCTCCACCTGGGCCAGTGTGGGCTGACTTTCCGCATTGCGTGGTTATCGGCTGTTTTTCCTGCAATCATCAGCAGATTACGCTAAAATAGCCGCTTGTGTCACAAAACCCACGAGGGAGGATATACATATGAAGGTAATCAAGAAGAAGCAGGCCGACGGTCACGTGCGCCTCGACGTTACGGCTTCGACTGCCGAGGTCAGCAATGCCCTCAACCAGGCATCCGAGCAGTTTTGCGCACAGATGAACATCCAGCCCGTGCGCGGAAAAACGCCAGCGCAGGTCGTTTCGGAGCGTCTCGGAATTAGGGACCTCGATTCGGTTGTCGCTCAGCAGGCCGTTGACATGCTTGTGCCCCATGCGCTCAACAAGCACAATCTGGTTCCGGCGTTTCAGCCGACGCCGCAGCTTTCCACTCCGATTAAGCGCGGACGTGCGTTCCAGTTCAGCCTTGACGTGCTGCCCAAGCCGAGCTTCGAGCTTTCGGACTACAGCCCCGTGAAGTTTACGGCCCAGCCGTTCATGCCTGACGAGGAGGAAATCGACCGTCAAATTAGCCAGCTCGCTCAGCAGTACGTGACGTTCGTTGCCACTGATCCCCATCCGGTGGAAAAAGGCGATTCCATTCTCATCAAGATGACGACGACGAAAAATGGCGAAGAGATTCCTGGTCTGACCACCAATTCGCGTAGCTACACGACGGGCATGGACCTCATGCCGGTTGGTTTCGACGACAACCTGTTCGGCATGGAAGTCGGCGAAACGCGCACGTTCACCTTCGAAGGCCCCGGCCTCGACGAAAACATGAACGAAGTGATGGAAGAATACGAGACGACGATCACGCTGTTGGAAGTTCAAAAAGAAGTCGTGCCCGTCATCAACGATGAGTGGATCACCAACAACATGCCGATGTACAAGTCGCTTGCCGATATGCGTGCCGACTTCGGTAAGCGCATCAACGCCGAGCGCGAGAAGTATTATGAGGATTACAAGCGCAATCTTGCCGCAGCCGAATTGTCAAAGCGTTTCGAGGGCACGATTCCCGATGAGATCTACGAGGGAAGTCTGGCCGAAGAACAGCGCCAACTGCGCCAGCAGGTTGCGCAATCGGGCCAGTCGTGGGAGCAGTTCTGCGAGCAGCAGGGTGGCGAGCAGCAAGTCGGCATGATGCTCATGGTGTCGATGCGCCAGAAGCTCGTCCAGGGCTTCGCGATGGATGCCTACTATCGTCATGAGGGGCTCATGTATACCGAGGAAGACCTCGACGACGCCTGCTTCCAGCTCAATCCGCGCAATCCCCACGGCGTGCGTTTGCAGATGGAAAAGAACGGCCTCGGCTTTGCCCTGCGCGAGGCTGCTGAGCGCCTGCGCGCCTGCAAACATCTCGTCGAGCATGCTGACATCACCTATGCGGAAGGCGGAAGCCAGGGTCAGCCCACTTTCGTAGCAGGCTAACGAGAATGGCAGCTGTTTAACTACCAGACGGTTCAGCGCGATTTACGCGAAACCCCTCATTCGTCATTTGAACTGAGGGGTTTCGCTTTTTTATCGAGGGGTTTGCATCGGTTGAAATTGTCGCAAGAAAGGACCAATTGTGGGCTGGAGTTGCTGTCGGTCAAGTTCATTGCAACTGTGCCTGTTTATGGGCAGGTTGTGAACGAAAAAACTGTTCTTGCAGGTCGCACGCTACACCCGTATAATGAACCCTTGCGTCTGCGTGTGCATAGACACACCCGGGCGCGTGGATTGCGGAGTCAGGGCATTTGCCTCCTCAGATGCCATCTGGCCATCGCGGTTCACGAAGTGAGGGGTCTTTGGTGTACGACGAGGCGTGCGAGCAGAGACCCGAAGAAGGAGGTACCGTTTCGGCAGAAACGATACCTCAAGAGTAGGAAGAAGTGAAGATGGGAGTCAAGCAATACAAGCCGACGAGCCCCGGACGCCGCTTCATGATGGTTTCCGATTTTGCGGAGATCACGCGTAGCAAGCCGGAGAAGTCGCTCCTCGCGCCCCTGAAGAAGCACGCAGGGCGCAACAACAAGGGCCGCATTACCGTGCGTCATCAAGGCGGTGGCCACAAGCGTCGTTATCGTATCATCGATTTCAAGCGCAACAAGGACGGCGTACCCGCCAAGGTTGCAACGATCGAGTACGATCCCAACCGCACTGCACGCATCGCTCTGCTCCACTATGTGGATGGCGAGAAGCGCTACATCCTTCACCCGAAGGGCCTGAGCGTGGGCGATATGGTCGTTTCTGGTCCCGATGCAGACATCAAGCCGGGCAATGCGCTTCCGCTGGCCAACATCCCGGTTGGTACCCTGATCCACGCTGTCGAGCTGCAGCCCGGCAAGGGCGCTGCGCTCGCTCGTTCCGCTGGTACGTCCATCCAGCTGATGGGCAAGGAAGGTAAGTACGCTATCCTGCGCATGCCGTCTTCGGAAATGCGTCGCGTGCTGCTCACCTGCCGCGCCACGATCGGTGAGGTCGGAAACGCCGAGCATGCCAACATCAAGATCGGCAAGGCTGGCCGTAACCGCTGGAAGGGCATCCGTCCGACCGTTCGCGGTACCGTCATGAACCCGATCGACCACCCGCATGGCGGCGGCGAGGGCAAGAACAAGTCCTCGGGTCGTCACCCGGTCACCCCG
>CADBQL010000058.1 GCA_902796815.1 uncultured Coriobacteriaceae bacterium
ATGATGGCCGACTGCATCTACGTACTTGGCCATGCAGCGCCAGGGTCGGCACTTGAGCTTTCGAGCGCATCTTCAAATGCAGGTCCAGCGACCGTTATCGGCACAATCGAACCCAAACGTCCTCAGGGCATAGGGGTTTCGGACTTCGCGTTGACGCCGGAGTTTCTCGAAGCCAAGCATCGCGTGCTCGAATGCCTCGAAGGCTAAATGCTTGGCGCAGTCCATGACTTGCAGCGATACGGTTTTTCGTACCAGGTTTTTTGAAACTGCGCTCTTGCAGCTCGGCGGTGGTTTCGATACTGTTTTAGGTACGGGAAACGTACTGCAAAAAGGAGGCGCGACATGGCAAAGATTCCCCAGGAAGCACAGGATCTGTTCAACAAGGTCGACGCGGTGGTGTTCGCGACGGCGCGCGCAGACGCGCAGCCCAACGGCTGCATCGTCGCGATGAAGAAGGTCATCGACGACGAGACGGTATATTTGTCCGACCAGTTCTTCAAGAAGACGCTCGCCAACATCCAGGAGAACCCGAAGGTATCGGTTGTCTGGTGGGGCGAAGAGGGCGCATACGAGCTGTATGGCACAGCGCGCTACGTCAACGAGGGCCCGGAGTTCGAAGAGCAGGCGGCGTGGGTCAATGCCGCGTTCGAGAAGATGGGCATGCCGAATACGTCCAAGGGCGGCGTGTTCGTGAGCGTCGAGAGCGTATACAGCTCCAGCCCCGGTCCATCTGCCGGCGAGCAGCTCGCCTAAAGCAACGGAGCAATGGCGATATAGTTTGCCAGTCAAAGCGGACCGCCGAATCGGCGGTCCGCTCTCATAAAGGAGCTGCCGTATGAAAATCCCAGTAGTGGAAGGAACCTGTTCGGGGTGCTGCCGGTGCATCATGTCCTGTCCGACGGGGGCGGCAGGTCCCATAAACCCCAAAAAGGTCATAGTCGAGAAATGCGCGGGCTGTGGCAAGTGCGTGCAAGTTTGCCCGAACAATTGCCGCGTCATGCGGTAAGTCGGCAGTAGCCCGACTCTTGGAGAGCGGCTCCAAACTCGCGCTTAATGACAGGAGGCGTACTCGGAGCCGTCGGTTTCGATAGCGGAATCGGCGCATATGCCCATGAAGCCGCTTACGGACATCATCGGGCGCATGAGGCCATTCGCATCGAGCGAAATGCCGATTTGGGCGGGGTCGATGAGCTCGAAGAGCGCGCCTTGCAGACTGAGCTCGAGCTCGTCTTCACCGGGAACCCATCCGCGGCTCGCGAACAGGCCTTTCTCATGCGCCTGGTTCGCGAGGTTTTCCTTGAGCCACCGATGCGCGCTCATCGAGAAGCCCACGCCCCATGCGTTGTAGAACAGGGAATCGAGCGGGTCGTCGCCGCAGTTCTTCATGAGCTCGTCGAAGCCGTGGATCGTCGTCGCGTACATCACGATTTCGTCGGCGCGGTGCAGGACACGTGCCAGAAACGTGCTTTCGAGCACGCCGCCACCCGAGAGCCGGATACAGTCGTCTTCAACGGATTCGACCTCGAAGCCCTGCCAGATTGCCTTGCAGCTCAGCGTCTCGTTGCAAGCTTCGAGCGAGTCTTCGTAAATATCGTCGAATTGGTCCATGACCGTCTCGCGGTCCATGTGCAGCATGGCAAAGGCGAATTCCTCGGCGTCGTCGAGTTGGCTGAGCGAAACATCGCAGACATACGGTTCAAAAGCTGGCATAGTGCACCTCGCTCGGTTCATGGCTTCTGGCGGGTTTTCGCATGCAAGTATACTCGTGCCAATATGGCAGGTAATCGGGCTTTTTGTCACAGATTGTGCCAAAAATTATTAGGTTGGTCGAAAGCAGTCGGGCAGATATACTGATGTTCGGTACCGCGCGCATAATCGGGCATCTTCAAATTGTGAAGATATCGTGAATCACTAAGGAGTTTTGCCCGCTCGCGTATTTAGGGAATAAGAGTGTGCGCGATTCGCGCGAGGAAGAGCTGCCACGTGCAGCGTAGACAAGGGGTACGCCATGTTTAACAGGAACGATTTCGGAACGA
>CADBQL010000059.1 GCA_902796815.1 uncultured Coriobacteriaceae bacterium
GGTCGACGGCAACTACGAACTGGAGAAGTTCGACAATTTCATCTGCAAGGTGCTTTCGGTCTATGCTGACGATGCGGTGCTTAACGAGAAGGGCAAGATCGATTACCACGTGTTCAAACCCGTGCTCTTCGAGTTTCCCACTTACGAGTATTTCGTCACCGGCGAAAAGATCGGCGACTGCGCGAAGATGAACCGCTAGCTTCGAGGTGCGTGAACAGGGGACGGAGGAATGTCACGCGATAGGAGCAAACTGTCCCTGAGCAACCAAAGCGTGAACATTCCTCCGTCCCCTGTTCACGCTAACGACGGAGGGTTTGGTGCATGAAGGGCAAAACCACGATAAGGGCCGCGCTGGACGTCGCCATGACCGTAACGCTCGTCACGGTCATGGCGACGGCGCTCGTGCAGGAAATCCCACACGAATGGCTGGGCATAGCCTCGTTTGCGCTGATGGCGATACACGTCGTGCTCAACCGCAAGTGGCTCGCCTCCGTCTTCCGGGGACGTCGCGATGCGTTGCGTGTGCTGCAGATCGTCGTGATTGCTGGGCTTGCAATCTGCATTATCGGGCAGGTCGCGAGCAGCCTCGTGCTCTCGAAGCACGCGTTCGGCTTTCTGCCTGCACTGCCGGGGGCGAGCTGGGCGCGGCGCGTCCATATGCTGTGTTCGCATTGGGCGTTCGTATTGGCCTTTGCGCATGCGGGCTTGCACATGCGCGTGCCGAAAGACATGTTGCAGTGGCAGATATGGGTGGCTCGCGTTGTCTTCGCAATCGTCGCCTGCTTTGGAGCATGTTCGTTCGTGCAGCTCGGTCTGTGGCAGTACCTGACGGGGCAGGTCCAGTTCGCCTTTGCGGACTTCGGCGTCCCCCTTGCGTTGGCGGTTGCCCGTTATGCAAGCGTGGCGGTTCTGGTGATGGGTGTTTTCCGCTACGTACGCGAGGGCGTCTCGCGTATCGGAGCTGTAAGACGGAGCGGCTGAACATCTCTGCGCAAAAAATGGCCTTCAAAATGACAGAATGCAAGAAAGTTAACGTCTGAACGCCCGAAAACCAGCGATATCGCCCCTATTCCAGAGAGCTGTTTTTAAGCGACCTGGGATTATGGCAATGTGGATTTCGTTCTAATGCGTAAAGATCCTAATGTGACGTTAACTTTGTTACATTTTGTCATTCCAAGAGCCATTTTTTGCGCAGAGATGCAAAAGAGGGGTTGCCGACGCCCGCTGTACCTTTAATGTGGCAAGCGTTGGCCCTTCTTCGCTTATTGCCCATTGTGTCGGACGCCGTCGCGTCGCCTTTTCCGAGCGCTCGACCCCGTCGGTGTCGCTTCAGAATCTTTCTAGCAACTTGCCATGATGATATTGACACATTGTCAGTATATCGATATCCTGAGTTCTGACAAGATGTCAGAATAATGCTTGAGGAGGATTGGAATGGCAGAAAAGATCACGCAGACGGCAGGTCGTGACGCGCTGGGCGAGTTCGCCCCGGAATTTGCCCATTTCAACGATGACGTGCTGTTCGGCGAGAACTGGAACAACGGCGACATCGATCTGAAGACGCGCTGCATCATAACGGTGGTGGCGCTCATGGCGTCGGGAGTCACCGACAGCTCGCTCGTCTATCACCTGCAGAATGCCAAGGCGCATGGGGTGACGCGCGCAGAGATCGCGGCCGTGATTACACACGTGGCCTTCTATGCAGGTTGGCCAAAGGCATGGGCGGTATTCAACCTGGCCAAGGGCGTGTGGGAGGAATAAGGTAGCACTGAGGCGGCCGAATGGGTCGAGCCCGTTTCTGGCGAGGAGTATGGCAAGCTGGTTTAACGCCCACGCCATCTGGGTGGCGGCGGAGTATATCGGAGGATTACCATGGTAGAAAAAATCGTTTCAAGAAGGCAGTTCTTAGCAGTTTCGGCAGCCGCGCTCGGTGGGCTTGCGCTATTTGGGTGCTCGGGCAATGCGGGGCAAGCTTCGTCAGAGGCCGCCTCTGCAAGCTCGGCGGCAAAATCTTCGGAATCGGTAGGCGCGGCAAGCAATTCGCCTTCTGCAGCGGAGGCCTCGGCAGGCTCGTCCGCATCTGAAGCGGCAACTACTCAGGAGCCCTCTTCGGAAAGCAGCGGAGGCAAGGTCCTGGTGGCATGCTTCTCGGCTACTGGCAACACGCGCGCTGTTGCCGAGATGCTTGCGGCGCACTTGGATGCAGACTACTTCGAGATAGAGCCCTCTGAGCCCTATACTGCCGAAGACCTGGATTATGGCGATGAGACCACTCGGGCAACAGCCGAGCAAAACGATCCTTCGGCTCGTCCGGCGGTCGTGGCCGTCCCCGATTTTTCCTCATACGATGTCGTGCTCCTCGGCCATCCCATTTGGTGGGGCAAGGCGCCGCGCCTCATGTGCACGCTGCTCGAAAGCTCCGACCTGTCGGGCAAGAAGGTGGCCGAATTCTGCACGTCGGGCTCGAGCGGGGTGGAGGAAGCCTCTGCCGAGCTCGAGGAGCTGGCGCCTGGTGCTGACTGGGTCGGTGCGAGACGCTTTGCCGCGGGTGCATCGGAATCGGAAGTAGCCGATTGGGCCGACTCGCTCAACCTATAGCGCGTGCGTGAGTGCGTGAACAGGGGACGGAGGAATGTTCGCGCGAGAAGAGCAGGCTGTCCCTGAGCAACCAACGCGTGAACATTCCTCCGTCCCCTGTTCACGTTCGAGAAAAGAGGAAGATATGTCAAAAGCATTAGTCGCATATTTCAGCGCGAGCGGAACGACGGCGAAGGTAGCGAAGGATCTGGCGGCAGCGACAGGCGCCGACCTGTTCGAAATCGCGCCCGAGCAACCCTATACGTCCGCTGACCTGAACTGGAACAACAGATCGAGCCGCTCTTCGGTTGAGATGAACGACGAGGCGTGCCGGCCGGCCATCGCCAAAACGGTTGACGACATGGCTGCCTACGATACGGTGTTCGTCGGCTTTCCCGTGTGGTGGTACGTGGAGCCGCGTATCA
>CADBQL010000060.1 GCA_902796815.1 uncultured Coriobacteriaceae bacterium
GAAGCCTGCTGCTGCCGAGGAAGAAGAAGTTGCCGCTCCACCGAAGGAGCCCTGCACTTCCTCGATTCCGGGCATCGAGGTCATGGACCTCGAGGACGCCGTCAAGGTGCTCTGGAAGGCCGGCATCTACGCCGAGTCCGGCATGGGCTGCACTGGCCCGCTCGTCATGATGAGCGACGCAAATGCCGAGCGTGCGGCTGAGCTTCTGAAGGAAGCTGGCTACATCGGCTAATGTATCTAGTCGCATAATCAGGCATTAAAAGTGGGGAGCCCCAATCGGCTCCCCACTTTTTCTGTACTGACGAATCTGATTTGACGTCCCAGAATGAGTCGTGCCCCAGGGGCGAAACTCATCTGATATGAGTTTCGCCCCTGGGGCACGACTCATTCTGGGACGTATGCTAGTTGTTTCTATCGCAGAGTACGAAGAAAGCGCCTTCCATAAAACGATGGACTGCGACAGCGAGCTCGTCTTCGGTAAGCGCTTTGGTGCTCGCCTTTTGCAGGAAAGATTGGAAATAGGCAACGGTCAAATCGTTCGCGATCTCGACTTCATGTTCATTAAGGCCAAAATCATCGGCAAACGCGTTGAGCAAGACACGGTTGCGTTCGCGGAGGTTGCCCTTGGCAAGCATGTCGAACATGCGCCCTGAAGCGTGCTGCAACTCCTCCGGGAATAGCTCGTAATACTTTTCAGCGATGCTATCGAGCTTGTCGGATTGCGGTCCAAAGTACAAATGCAGGAACAAGGACGGGTGAGCGAAGGCGTGCTTGCAAAACAGTTCCCAGGTTCGGCGGTATTCGGACTCTGGATCCTCATCAACGGGCGTTGATTCAAGGACATCGCTAATGTAGTCGCTCAGGTATGAAATGAGCGACATCGTGATAAGCTCATTCATGTCTTCGAAATAGAGATACAACGTTGCCGAGCTAAAGCCTGCAGTGGTAGATACACGTCGTATCGATGCGGCCTCGATGCCTTCTTCATCGACAATTTTCTTTGTAGCCGCCACGAAGGCTGCCATTATTGAATTGCGCATTTCCGGGGAATATTTCGTTCTGCCCACGGCCTCTTCTCCAACTAGTTACCAGTCGTTTTTGCAATAGGTAATTATAACTAAAACAACCTTGACTTCGAAAGACTAATATTACATGAACAAATGCTGATTCAAGTTATTGATGCATGTTGCTCTGGTTGGAAGGTAGAAAAAACTGGGCAAACGACCAGATATTGGTACAAAATGCGCAAAATGTAGTATTCGAGGATTTATCTCACTAAAGGGCATGCAAAGAGTCGATGTCGAGATGCTGTTCGCTGATCAAGCGCTCTATGGCATCACGCCAACCAGCGGGTGAATCCCATGCAGTCCCACAGCCAGCAGATATTTGGCGGGGTATTGTGCGGAGGCGTCCTTCGATTCCGTATTTCTTTGCCGCCTTGCTGAAGGCAAACGCATCCGACACGCTGTCGAATGACACGATGGTATGAAATGTATCGGTATGGGAGTGCGCGTTTGCCATGAAGGAAAGAGTGCGCGGAGCGGGGAGAAGGGAATCGTACTAGGTACGGGGCCGCTCCGCGCATGAAGAGGGAGGGGATCGTTATGCCTGCGAAAGAATCAAGGTATAAACGCCGTTCTCTTCTTGGACCGAGACCGAACGTTTGATGCTGCGAGCCATGCGCGTGATGTTATCGCGTGCCGTGGCATTGTCGACGAGCACTTGGATATCTTGGTTCGGATTGTCTTTAGCTGCTTTTTTTGCCAGCATAACGGGCTCTGGGCATGACAGGCCTTGAGCGTCTACAAGTACCATGGTCTTCTCCATTCCGCCGCCGTAGTTGACGGCGCTCGTTGCGGCCGGAAGGAAGGGTCCATTTAGGCCGCATTACCATACTGTGACTAGCTGGCAGTTGCTGTTTTGGCGAGTGCGGCAACTGCCATTCATTCGTAGAGACGAATGGTGAGCGCGGTTAGGCAGATTGCCTGCGCATGTTGAGCAATGCGATGACGAATAGGACGACGATGCAGATGACACAAGCAGCTTGTCCGGCTGGTGTTGTTCCCTGGGCGCTCGAAGCAAGCCCGAAGTTGTGCGCGAATGCAGCGCCGACGAGCAGGCCGATGATCGAAACTGCCGAATCGCCCGAACCTTGGCCAGCAAGAACGAGCTGGCGTAGTGGGCAGCCGCCCATGAGGGTGGCGCCGAAGCCGACGACGTACATGCCGAGGATGTTCCACAAGGCATCGGCATGGGCAATAGGCTGCTCTTCGAAACCAATCTTGAAACAGCCGCTGACCAGATTGTAGATAAGCATTCCGACAAAGAGGATGCCAACGGTGATGAGCCCGGATGCGTCACGGATGAGGAACGTGTCGCGCAGGCCACCTGCGAAGCACAGGCGTGCGCGCTGCGCGAGGGCGCCGAACACGAGGCCGCCGATAAGTGATGCGGCTATAGGGGCATGCATGCTTCCTGGACCCTCGGCGCTAGCGACGAAAAATGTGGTCGTGAGGCTCAGGATGAAGAGCGCCGCGACGACGATGGGCAGTATAAAGCCTTCTGAGGCGCTACGCGTCGGATTTGCCTTGCCAAGCGAAAACCCGTTTTTGAGGAACATGACGCCTGTGAAAATGCCTGCAGCGAACCCGATAAGAGCAACCCAGGCGTTCAGGTCGCCTGCGGACATGCGGAGCACCATGCGAAGCGGGCAGCCCAAGAACACGAGGCAGCCGATCATGACGCAGAAGCCCAACACGAAACGTGTGAACGGAGATGAGCCTGCTGACGCCTTGAATTCCTTGGTGCCAACGGCCATGAGCAGGGCGCCGATGATGATGCCGACGATTTCAGGGCGGAAATACTGGACGGGTGGGGCTGTGTGCAATTGCATGGAGCCAGCTGTATCGCGAATGAAGCAAGCGATGCAGATGGCCATGTTCTTGGGATTACCGAGAACTGCGAGCGCGATGGCTACTGCCGCGAACGCAACGCCGCATACGGCGAGTATGATACGTTCTTTGTTGGCGGATTCCATGAGTGTCTACATCCTTTCTTATGGCACGAATGTGTTTGAGGCGCGTTTCGAGGCGCCTGAAGGTGCAGAA
>CADBQL010000061.1 GCA_902796815.1 uncultured Coriobacteriaceae bacterium
AGACGCCGGCGCCGGGCGATGTGGTCGTGCTTTTGGGCGGTCGTACCGGACGCGACGGAATCGGTGGAGCGACGGGCTCTTCCAAGGCGCACAAGCTCGAGAGTCTCGAGACATGCGGCGCGGAGGTGCAGAAGGGCAATCCGCCTGTCGAGCGCAAGATTCAGCGCCTGTTCCGCAATACCGAAGCTTGCCAGATGATCAAGCGCTGCAACGATTTTGGCGCCGGCGGTGTTTCGGTGGCCATCGGAGAACTGGCGGATGGACTGCAGATCGACCTGAACAAGGTTCCCAAGAAATATGACGGACTAGATGGTACCGAGCTGGCGATTTCCGAAAGCCAGGAGCGCATGGCGGTTGCTCTTGCGCCCGAAGACGTCGAGCGTTTTCTTGAGCTTGCACGTCAGGAAAACCTCGAGGCTACGCCCGTAGCGTGTGTCACGGAAGAGCCGCGCGTGCGCATGAGCTGGAACGGCGACACGATCGTCGACGTGAGCCGCGCGTTCTTGGCGAGCAACGGTGCGCCGAAACATCAGGTTGTGCACATCGCCTCCGCTGAACCTTACGTGCCCGCTTGGGCGTGTGGGGACGATGCGACGCTTGCCGATCGGATGCGCGCGGTGCTCACCGACATCAACGTTGCATCGAACAAGGGCTTGTCGGAGCGTTTCGACTCGACCATCGGCGCGTCGACGGTGCTCATGCCGTTTGGCGGCATGCGTCAGCTCACGCCCTCGATGGCCATGATCTCGAAGCTGCCAGTGAACGGCGAGACGACCACGACGACAGGCATGTCGTGGGGCTTCAATCCCTATATCATGGAGAAGAACCAGTTCACAGGTGCATATCTTTCTGTTGTGGAAAGCGTTGCCAAGCTTGTGGCTGCCGGTTTCAAACGCGAGACGATGTATCTGACCTTCCAGGAGTATTTCGAGAAGCTGCGCACGAGCCCCGAGCGCTGGGGAAAGCCCGCCGCAGCCGTGCTTGGCGCGCTCATGGCGCAAGTCGACTTGGGCATCGGCGCGATTGGCGGAAAGGACTCGATGTCGGGAAGCTTCGAGAACCTCGATGTCCCGCCGACACTTGTGAGCTTCGCCGTAGGCGTGGGGCATGTCGATGATGCGTTGTCTCCCGAGTTCAAGGGGGCAGGCCACCGCGTCATCTGCATCCATCCGTACTACGAGCGCGATGGGCTCACGCCCGAAAAGGACGGTTTGCTCGGCGTGCTTTCGCTTGTGGAGAAGCTGGCAGCAGAGGGAAAGATCCTCGCGGCGGCTACGCCTGGCTACGGCGGCGATGCCGAGATGCTGTTCAAGATGTGCGTCGGTAACGGCATCGGCCTTGCGGTCGATGAGGCCATGGACACCTCGACCTGGTTCATTCCCGCATATGGATCGTTTGCCGTCGAGCTCGCCGATGGGGTGGAGCTGCCTGTCGGCGACGATGACGTGAACGTCAAGCTCATCGGCGTCACAACGGATGAGTATACTTTGACCTGCGGTGATGAGGCTATAGATTTAGCCGAGCTCCAGGAGGCGTGGGAAAGCGCTATCGAGTCGGTTTATCCGTATCGCGGGGTGGGCGATGCGGTTGAGCAAATCACATGGAAACGTGCCGAGGCTGGAGTTTCGGCTACCGCGCCGAGTGCCCCGGCTCTGCTCACGGCCAAGCCTCGTGTGGTCATTCCCGTTTTTCCTGGCAACAACTGCGAGTTCGATTCAGCTCGTGCGTTCAGGAGGGCCGGCGCTGAGGCCGAAGTTTTCGTTGTGAACAACCTGACGCCAGCCGCCGTTGCCGAGAGCACCGAGGCGCTCGTTCGCGCCATCGACGGCGCCCATATCGTGTTCATTCCTGGCGGTTTCTCGGGCGGCGACGAGCCGGATGGCTCGGCCAAGTTCATCACGGCATTCTTCCGTGCGCCGGCGGTGACCGAGGCCGTGCGCAACTTGTTGCAGAAACGGGATGGCCTGATGCTGGGAATCTGCAACGGTTTCC
Source organism: uncultured Coriobacteriaceae bacterium (assembly GCA_902796815.1). GTDB lineage: Bacteria > Actinomycetota > Coriobacteriia > Coriobacteriales > Eggerthellaceae > UBA9715. The sequence continues at coordinate 1,993 of CADBQL010000061.1, forward strand.
AGGCGCTTGTGAAGCTCGGGCTCGTTCCTTTCGGCGACATCCGTCCGATGGACGAAGCGTGTCCAACGCTCACCTTCAACAACATCGGCCGCCATCAGAGCCGTATCGTGCGTACGCGCGTGGCCTCCGATTTTTCGCCGTGGCTTTCGCAGTGCGCCGTTGGCGACATCCACACGATCGCTATCAGCCATGGCGAAGGGCGTTTCGTTGCGAACGATGCGGTGCTTGCATCGATGAAGGCTGGCGGGCAGATTGCCACGCAGTACGTTGACGCAGCAGGCGTTCCGAGCCTTGACATGGAAGTGAACCCGAACGGCTCGGTGCTTTCAATAGAGGGTATCACGAGTCCCGATGGGCGCGTGTTCGGCAAGATGGGCCATTCGGAGCGCAGCGGATATGGGCTGTATCGCAATATCCCCGATGCCAACTACCAGCCGATTTTCGAGAGTGGCGTGGCGTACTTCACGGCGTAACGACGGGTGCGTGAGTTTCGCCTCCGGGATGAGTTTTGCCCCTGGGGCATGGCTTATCCCAGATGCCGGGCCCGATGAGTATCGCCCCTGGGGCATGGCTCATTCGGCAGATTGGCTGCTGTCCCACCGCGGGCGCCCAGGAGGGCCCGCGGTGGCTTGGCTTCGCGCTGCTTCGCAGCGCTGCAGAATCGCCGGTCGCGCGCCCACCGGGCGCCCGCTTTGCTTATGAGTCTCGCCCCTGGGGCGTGACTCATAAATAGCCCGTGGCAGAATACGCCGCAAGTGTGTGGAAATGCCGTAC
>CADBQL010000062.1 GCA_902796815.1 uncultured Coriobacteriaceae bacterium
CCGATAAGGAAATTCAAGAGGTTGAAGCCTTTTCTGCAGCTGTGGCTGCCGCAAACGACGCCCTTGATGCAAAGGACGCAGCAAATGCGGCTGCGAAACAGGCCGAACGCGCCGCGCAAAAGGCAGTCGACACCAAAGTCGAGGCAGAATCACTTGCAGAGAAAGCCGACCCGGAAGCCGACGTCGACGAAATCATGCGCAAGTACGACCGTGAATCCAACACGCGCATTTGGACGGGCACGCCTAAGAAAATCATAAACGCCCTCATGGCAGTTTTCTCGGTCTACTGCATCGGCATGACGCTTCTCAGCACAGAGTTGCCCGAGACCAAGCTCGCACGCTTTCTGGCCTGCGTCGTGATTATCGGATACCTTCTGTATCCCGTACGCAAAGGCAAGGTGCGCCCCAACAAGATGCCCTGGTACGACATCGTTATCATGGTCGTGGGAGCTGCATGTTTCCTTTATTTCGCATTCAACGCGCTCGATATCATCAAGCTTTCGACACGCATTCAGCCAATTCACATCGCCGTAGGCATCATTGGCACGCTTTCGCTCATGGAACTCTGTCGAAGATGCGTTGGCATTCCGATTCTAGTCGTTGTATCATGCCTGCTCATTTATGCAATTTATAACCAATATCAAGTGTCGGCAGGCGACTTGTACCTTATGATGCGAAACATAGTGTACAAGCTCTTCTACACGACGAGCGGCGTTATAGGAACGCCGATCAATGTTTGCTACACGTATATCGTGTTGTTCATCATCTTCGGTGCGTTCCTCGAGCGCACGGGCATTGCCGCATTCTTTATCTCGCTCGCGAACAAGATTGCCGGATGGTCGTCAGGCGGCCCCGCTAAAGTGGCCGTTATCTCATCCGCATTGTGCGGAATGGTGTCGGGTTCGTCAGTCGGCAACACCGTCACAACTGGCTCGGTCACGATTCCGATGATGAAAAAAACCGGTTACAAGCCCGAATTCGCCGGAGCCGTCGAGGCGGCATCGTCTACAGGTGGCCAGATCATGCCGCCGATCATGGGCGCTGCCGCGTTCCTAATGGCCGAATACATGGGCATTCCGTACATCGAAGTCGCTACAAAGGCAATCATACCTGCGCTTCTGTACTTTGCCGGCATTTTCATCACCGTACATCTCGAAGCCAAGAAGCTCGGCTTGAAGGGCGTTCCGCGCGACCAGCTGCCCAAGGGTATCTACCTGCTCAAGAACTGCTATCTGATTCTTCCGCTCGTGCTGCTCGTCTGGCTCGTCGCATCGGGCGCGAGAACGATGGCCTATTCTGCTGCCATTTCTATCTTGGGTGCCTTCATCATCGGCTTCATTAATTTCTTCTTCACTGAATTGCGCAATCGTGAAGACGGCGAGACATTCGGTCAGGTGCTCGCCAACGTCTGCAAGATTGCCGCCCTTACGGCATACGAGGCGTTCCAAGCTGGCGCCAAGAGCTGCATTTCGGTTGCTGCCGCTTGCGCTATGGCTGGCCTCATCGCCGGCTGCATCACAGTGACCGGCCTCGCCTCGACCCTGGTCAGCGCAATCGTCGGCATCGCTGGCGACGCCGTCATCATCGGCTTGGTGCTCACGATGCTCTGCTGCATCGTCTTGGGCATGGGCGTTCCGACGACGGCGAACTACTGCATCATGGCGGCAACCACCGCGCCGATCCTGATCCAGCTCGGCTTCCCCGCGATTGCTGCGCATTTCTTCGTGTTCTACTTCGGCATCGTCGCAGACATTACGCCACCGGTAGCACTTGCAGCCTATGCAGGTTCAGCCATTGCCAAGTCGAACCCGATGAAGACAGCTGTCAACGCAGCTCGCCTGGCTATTGCCGCCTTCATCGTGCCCTACATTTTGGCGTTTAATCCGATCATGGTCCTTGAAGGCAATTTCATGGCTATCCAGGTTGTTCAGATTGTCGTAACATCGCTCATCGGATTGTATGGCATCTCCGCCGCAATGAACGGGCATGTCTTCTGTAAGATCAACCCCGTATTCCGAGTCCTTCTCGCTGTTGGCGGCATTATGATGATGGCCCCCGGCACGATGACCGATATCATCGGCATCGCGATCGTTGTTGCAATCACCGTCTTCCAACTCATGATGAGCAAACGTTCAAGCACGCCGAGCGCTCCTGCAGCTGCTTAGAATGAACGGGGGGTCAAACCCCCCGTTCATTCGCACTTGAGCCGAGACCTTGCACGCAAAGCGAGTCGGGGCACGTCTATTCGCACTCGACCAGTCTCGCACACCAAAACGGAACGGGGGTCTGACCCCCGCTCCGTCTTCTTTTACGAGTCGCGCAAGACGGTATACAGGAACGTTTCGTTCTGTGCTCGTAGAAGCGAAAGCTCTAAACCTACGGGGCTCGGCACGCCTTGGGAAAGGAACTCGTTGACGAGCTCGATGTTCACGCGGGCATCGCAGACGGCACCGAGGTTATCCTGGTGGGCGGTCATACCCTTGGCAATGTCAACTGCATCTTCTCCGAGCAGTTGCTCGAAATTCTCGGCCGAATAGCGCGCACGCTTGGCTTTCTTGCGCACATCATGCGTGCGTTCGACATCGACGAGCCGAAGCGTTTCGATGTCTCGCCCGAGCTTGCCCGTCATTTCATCAAAGTGCGCGCGGAACTCCGAAGGGGAGAGGCCCTCATCAAGACAACGTTTCTTCCATTCGAAATGGCGAATCTGCTTATCGATTTTGCTCAGGGCTTTCGCGGTCGATTTCGAACGGAGGATTTCGGATACACGCTCACGCTCGCGCGCAGCGGCCTCATCGCAAAAGTCTATGAGCTCTTGCGAACTCTCTTCGGACTCGCGCACCTGCTCTGCAAAAACATCAAGTTCGCGCAATCGGGACGTATGACCAACAATTTGTCGCAATTCATTTTGAAGAAACTGGTTTTGCTTCACATCTTGCCAGGGCTTCACAAACGCAATCAAGCTGCGCAAGGTGCGAATCGAGACGCGTAACTTGTGCATGGTTTCGATATCATCGGGATCGTCGAAAAAGGCCTGCAAACGCGTCTGTATGTTCTTGGAGCACTCTTCTAGCACATCTTCGACTTTCGAAAGTGTTTTCCAGTTGCGCGAGATCGGCCCTTGCGAAAACCAAATCAACCTCGAGTCATGCCCGGAATTCTGTATTGCAATCATGCCGCCCGTTGCGCAGGGTATTACGGCTCCAGTTAGCTGCTGAGCCATCGATTCGATGCACGGATTGTGGCCGACGACGAACAAAAGGTCACATTGTTGCGCAGAGACGTCCTCACGCACATCGTAAGCGTCCTGTTCCCAGAGCGCATCTGAAACCGCGATATCGCCCGAGACGTCAAGACCGAGTTTTTCAAGCGCGTTGAGCAACAGCACCGAGGTCTGCAATGCCCGCGCCGCAGGGCTGCTCATTATCGCGACGCTGCCCTTGAACGCGCTCAGCGGAGAGAGCATCTGCTCAAGCGACGCGCGCAAGCTTCGCTTTCCGGCATCGGAGAGCTCACGATCGAAATCCGCCTGTCCACCTTCGATTTGCTTCGCCTTCCCATGGCGCATAAGGACGATTGTCGCAGGACCGCTTACAGACTCAAGGTCCGCATCATCCTCGACCTCGTCTTTCACAGCATCTGATTCAAAGCTCGATTCCTCATTGGACAATTCATCGTTTAGCGGCGTCATTGATGCTCCCATCTGTTCGAGGTAAGGTCGTCCGCCTTGTGTGAACAGCATACGCGAATGCTAGCCGTCCATGCAGAAGAAACTCCGATTTGGCTAGGTCATTCGGGGGATGGCAACGCCTTTTGCCAGAAAATGCAAAGTGCTGCACGCTTGCAAGGTTTTCTACTAGAATTGCTTCGATTGTGTTTACTGACATGGGTAATGTTCTTGTAACATTAATTAGCTACAATGCCCCGAATTGCAGTAGGCGCATTGCCCAATGGTAAGCGGTTCAGCCATCAGCTGAAGACTGCATATACGAGCCTTTATTTGAACTGGCAAAACGTTTTTCTTTTAAGGATGTGCGTATGATTGAAGTGAAGGCATATGCCGGATTAATTCGCAACCACGTGGAGCTTTCGGAAGAGCTCGGCATTGACATTGCTGGATGCTCGCGCGACGAACGCGAGCGCAAGCTGATAGTTGGCGCATGGGAGAAATGGGGCGAGCAGATGGGCAACCACCTGAACGGCCAGTTCGCCTTCGCTCTCAAGGATGCGGAAACCGGCGAACTGTTCTGCGCGCGCGATCCACTCGGCGCCGAACTGTTTTTCTACTACCAGACGAGCGATGGGCGATTGCTGTACGCCACGCAGATCAAGGATCTGTTCGACCAACCGGGTTTCCTGCGCAAGCTCAACCGCGAGCTCGTTCAGTTCTACCTGGGATTCACCTACGTTCCCGGCGAGGAGACGTTGTTCGAGGGCGTGTACAAGCTCGAGCCAGGCGGATTTTTACGATTCGGCGCTGGCGGGTTGGAACTAGGCCGCTATTGGGAGCTCACATTCGCGCCTGACGAGTCCAAATCGCTCGACGAATGGGCAGACGAAATCGAACGGGCTATGGAAGCGAGCCTGCACGATATCTGTGACGAGGGCGAAACGCCCGATAGTTTCCTTTCGGGAGGCGTTGACTCTTCGTACATACTCGCCAAGAGCACAGCAGCACGCGGTTTCTGCGTCGCGTATGCCGACCAAGCGGCAAGCGAGGAAAATGATGCACGCGCGACGGCAGCGGCACTCGGACGTGGCTTTGAGGGAATCGAAGTTACAGCCGCGGATTTTTTCGCGAATGTGGACGAGTTCCTGCTTGCATACGAACAGCCATCGGGCGACGTGGCAGGGCTTTCGCTTTACGCCGCATGTAAGAAGGTGGCACAGAAGTCGTCACTTTGCTTCTCCGGCGAAGGAGCAGATGAGTTCTTTGCGGGATATAGCGTGTACGGTCGCGTTAAGCGACTGCGCATGCATCCGGACCCCGTCTACTTTGGCACGACCTACATCATGAACGATTCGGAGCAGCGCCGCTACCTCAAGAAGTTTTATCCCGAACGCTCGGCACGTGCGTTTATGAAAGAGCGGGCAGCGGGATCAAAGGGCTACGATCCGCTGTCATGGATGCTTTACGTGGATTTGCGCAGCTATTTCGAGGGAAGCATCTTGTTCAACTCGACGAAAATAGCTCGCGGTACCGGACTTGACATCCGCATGCCATTCTGCGATTTGCGCATGTTCGACATCGCGCGACGCATGCCCTCGCAGTTTAAAGCTGGCAAAGACGGAAACAAAATTGCCCTTCGCCGTGCCGCATCACGTGTGCTACCCCAAGAGGTCGCATACCGAAAGAAGCTCGGTTTTCCCGTTCCGGTGAGCAAGTGGCTTCGCGACCCCGCGGTAAACGCCGATATCAGACGCGCGTTCGAGAGCGACGCTGCTGCGAAGTTCTTCAACGTCGACGAAATCGGCGCACTGCTCGACGAATTCCTCGGAAAAAAGCCTCGTGTAAGCCATCCTATATGGTTCCCACGCCACCAAGCGCTTTTGTGGCGCCACGTCTGGACAATCTATCTATTCATACGCTGGTACGAGTTGTTCTTCGGTTCGTAGACTTCACGATAACCAACCTGTCGGCTTTGGGAAGGGGGTCAGACCCCTCTCCCAAGCTGACGCCTTTCCCATGCGATTCCTTCCCGAGGTTCTTTTCCAGACGAGATTAGGCTTCTGGATCGAGGAAATTGCCACGCAATTCAGATTCGAGCGCCTCGTCGATTTTGGGCGGCACGATCTGAAAAGCGAGCGTACCTTCGTTTACGAGCGGTGTGCGAGCCTCAAAGAAGACGGCACCGTCGCAAGGCGCCAACAACGTCTCCTTACAGATCCCGCGAAGCGGATCAACAATTATCGCAAGTTCGCAGCCTGCACAAACGATATCGCCAACTTGTACGCGCGGACAAAAAATCCCACCACATGACGTGCTCACCGGCACGAGCGCATGCTCGGTGAGCTGCTGTGCCGCAAATCCGCGATGAGATGGGCATCTTATTACTCCGCGAGCATCAAGGAAACGCAACGTCGCACGAACGGCTTCCTGCGCAGTTTCGTGATCTATCAGCGATGTTTCCTTCGTATAAAGCGTATAGGCTTCGCAATCCCACAAACGCCAGTTGTAGTGGAGCGTCGTCGTGTCAAACGAACCGGGAACATGATGGAGCACATAGGGCAACTCGAAGTCCGCTCCGTGATTGGCCTCCTGACCACAGCCATGCATGACGCGTACATGCGGCAGAAAGTCGCCTTGAAGGTAAAAACTCGAAAAGTGCACGCCGTATCGATAGCCTTTGACGAATTCGAAGAGGGCGGCAGCGATACGCTGGGTTGTTTCGCCATGATCGTATCCTGGAAACATGCGGTTGATATCCGTTTTGTCGCCTGGCCAAAAACGCCAACCGATAGCCGCTGATGCGGGATTTGCGCACGGAATCACCGCAATGAGCTGACCTGGCGTAAGCGCGCCTGCAACCTCAAGCTCGCCTAGACGCGAAACGATTTGCGAGCATATGAACGTTTGTTGAACCTCGTCGCCGCGCAATCCCGCAACGAGACAAGCCGCGCGTTCGAACTTGTTGAGATCTTCTGCACAAGAAACGGGATGACCGTCATCGTTAACGCCGAACATGAAGGCGAACATCTTGAGCGGCTCACGAAATGGAAGCGAAAACTCACCGATGACCTGCTCTATCATTGAGCTCCTCCCAGCACGCGCGCGATTAGGCTACCAGGATATACGATCGGGTATTCGCGCAACGTGAATAGCAGCCCAGAAGCGGGCGAGCGCAGTTCTTGAAGCGCCTCACCCGCACCGCTCTCCAAAACATGGCCCAGAACTTGGCCTTTTTCGACGATTACGCCATGCTCGACCTGCGGCATGAACAATCCTGCCACATCGGCATTCACAAACGAGACTTCGCCGTCATAGCTCACGACAGGCTTACGTACCTTGGGCACCGGACCTTTCCAAATCCCAAGTTCTGCAAGAACCGAAATCATACCATCTGCCAGCTGCATGCCAACCGATGGCGTAATGCGCATACCAACGCCTGCTTCGACGACGAGCGTGGGAACGTCAAGCGCGTTCATGCTAAATGCGAATGTGCCCTTGAGCACCGTCGCGTTGGC
>CADBQL010000063.1 GCA_902796815.1 uncultured Coriobacteriaceae bacterium
CCGAATGACAGCTTTCGAGTACGAACACCTCATCGAAACGATCCCGGATTATCCGAAACCAGGCGTTGTTTTCAAAGACATCACCCCACTTCTCGCCGATCCCGAAGGCTTCGCTGCCGCGGTCAAGGGCTTGGCAGACCCCTTCCGTCACGCCGGCGTCACCAAAGTCGTCGGTGCCGAAGCGCGCGGCTTCATGGTAGGCGCTCCTGTGGCTATCGAACTTGGCGCGGGATTCGTGCCTGCTCGTAAGCCGGGAAAGCTTCCGCGCCTCACGGCCTTCCAAGAATACGATCTGGAGTACGGCACGGCAGAACTGCATATTCACTTGGATGCTATCAACCCGAACGACAAGGTGTTACTGGTAGACGACCTGATCGCTACAGGCGGCACCATGGTTGCACAAATAAAGATGATCGAGCACATGGGCGCAGAACTCGTCGGTATCGCCTGCCTCATGGAGCTTGAATTCTTCAATCCGCGCAACATTCTTGCCGAAGTGACGGACAAAAAGCTCCATTCGCTCGTGAAAATCAAGTAACCGCCGCCGGAGAGCGCATAGCGTCTCTCGACGACAAAAGCCCCCGCCTTGCAAACGGCTCAAAGCCAGCAAGCGGTAATCACATGGGTGTCGCAGGTCATGAGCGTGTTTCCGAATGAGCTATACGTATATACATTTATATGCTATACTTCTGTGTAAGAAAGGACGACTATGCCAACGACAACCCAGATGAATTTCAGAATCGACAGCGAGCTCAAAAAGGCTGGCGACCTCGTACTTGGGCAAAGCGGAGTGACGCCATCGAATCTCGTGAGGACAACCTGGGAATACCTACGGCGCAACATGCATGTCCCCGATGCCGTATCACAACTGGTAAGCTTTCTCGAAAACGATGCAACGTATCCAGCAGGCGCCGCCGCAGAGGTTCCCGAGCAGCTCGAAGCCGAGCAAATCGTCATGGCTGGACCAAATCTCATACGCGATTTTTACGAGCGCGTCGGAGTGAACCCTTCCGCTATCGAACCGCGATCGTTCGACGATATGAAACTTGACGCCTATTCGCAGAAATACCCTGAACTCGGCGAAGCACAAGAACGCATACGCCCACAGAACGGGGGCGTCGCATGACGAATCGCCAACCAGCCGCGCCGCTCAAACCAAACGCGATACTGCTCGACACAAACGTGTGGATCAACAGTCAACTCGGTATGCACGCCGGTTACGAGGATGCCCGCAACTTGCTTATATACGCGCGTCAACAGCACATTCGCATAGGGATAGCTTTTCATTCGCTAACCGATGTTTTCTACGTAGTGCGAAGAGAGCTTCAGCGCGCAAACGAGCAGGCTAGCCCGAACGAAAGCACAATACCGCCCGAACGCATCGCCGCCGCTGCCAAAGAGGCTGCATGGGGCGTCATCAACAGCATTATGGAGTACGCCGAAGTAGTTGGAGGGGACGGATCCGACGCGCGCATAGCGGCTCTTCACAAGACTCTCCACGACGATTACGAAGACGATCTCGTGTACGCTGCAGCACGACGCATGGGCACCAACCTCATTGTTTCAGATGACCTGACATTCGTAAAACACGCACCGCTTCCTGCCATGACAACGGCAGACGCCCTTCGCTGGATCATAGCTTGTTAATCTGGGATTGGTCAAGCGCTTCCACAAGGCAATCGACGCGGTAACGACGCCTGTGCTCTTTCGCGTTAGGGGCAATATCTTCTGCCCAATCTTTTCCAAATTGTGAATTCTTTTCCGAAAACGGGGGAATTGGTTATACTAACCAGTCAATGAAAAATTCGTGGGGACATATCGGCTCGATTTTCAAGGCTGGATGCGCCTCTCGTGCAGAGCGCGCACTTTTGGGAAACGAGCTTCTTGGCCTGCTGCTTATCTAGGCGCGCTCGCGTCTTGCTCGATAGCGGGTCCGCGCCTTATAAATCCCAAACCGCGTTTTTGCTTCCACGAGGCTGGTTGCCGCTCAAAGTCGTGGAACTCCGTATGAAATCGCCCTTACCCGAACTGGGCCAATGTGCGAGATGGCATCATCGCGCACGGGACGAGAAGGCGCAGGCCAACTAACTAGCATGCCGGCGAGCCAAGCCGGACCGATTCGATGGGCGAGCTGACGCGCCAGCGAACCGAACAGGCTCGATTCGGCCTACAGGCTCGAATCAGTCGACCGACCCAATCCGGCCGACAGGAACCGCCAGCAAGACAGGCTCTCGAATTCGGGCCAAACGGTGCACCAACAAAAAGAATAGGAAGGTCAAAACCACCATGAGAGAGATACGCATAAGCGATGTGACCATGCGCAGGGCGGCAGGCGTCAAAGACCTGTCGCTGTCGTTCAAGGAAAAGCTCGAGATGGCGAAGCTGCTCGATCACCTGGGCGTTTCGGCTATCGAAGTCGAGGGGATCCAGAACCCCAAAGCCGACAGCCTGCGCATCAAATCGCTCGCATCGCTGGTGCGCAACAGCGTCCTCGCCGTGCCCGTAAAGATGGACGTCGAAGACATCGACCTGGTGTGGAACGCGCTCAACGACGCCGTCCATCCGCGCCTGATCGTGAAAGCCCCTGTGAGCCCCGCCCGCATGGAGTACGTTTACCGCAAGAAAGCCGACGCGATGCTCGAAGATATCGCGATGGCTATCGCCGAATGCAGGAAGCGCGCAGACGAGGTTGATTTCATCGCCAATGACGCGACGCGCGCAGATGGCGCCTTCTTGCGCAAGGTGATTTCCCGCGCGATAGAGGCGGGGGCAACGACTATCACGGTATGCGACGCGGCCGGCAATATGCTGCCCGAGGAGTTTGCCGAGTTCATTCGCTCACTGAAAACCGATGTTCCCGCGCTGTCCGACGTAACGTTGGGCATTTCGTGCAACGACGAGCTGTACATGGCCGACGCGTGCGCCATCGCCGGCATCATCGAGGGCGTTGGCGAAGTGAAGGCGACCACGTATCCCATGGATGTTGTGTCGCTCGGCCGACTGAGCAAGATTCTGGCAGACAAGGCCGACGCATGCCAGGCCACGACCACCGTACGCACCACCGAGCTGAAACGCGCCATCGGCCAGGTATCCTGGATCTGCGAGTCGGGCCGCTCCCAGTACTCCCCGTTCGAGACGGGCGTGCGCGAGGCAGACGAGTCGATCGTTCTTACCGAGCATGACGACGCCGAAGCGGTGAAGCAATGCGTAGCCAAGCTGGGCTACGACTTGTCCCTCGAGGATCACGCGGCCGTGTACGAGGCTTTCCAGCGCGTCGCTTCCAAGAAGGAAAGCGTTGGCAGCCGCGAGCTCGATGCCATCGTGGCGTCGGCCGCCCTGCAGGTACCTGCCACCTACGTGCTCGAAAGCTATGTCATAAACTCGGGCAACTTGATCAAAGCCACTGCGAACATCTGCATCCGTAAGGGCGACGAGGTGCTGCAGGCCGTATGCGTGGGCGACGGCCCGATTGACGCAGCCCTGCTCGCCATCGAACAAATCGCAGGCCAGCATTACGAGCTCGACGATTTCCAAGTCAATTCCGTGACGCAGGGCCAGGAAGCCATGGGCGAAACCGTGGTGAAGCTCATCTCGGAAGGCAAGGTGTATTCCGGGCGTGGCATCTCGACCGACATCATCGGATCGAGCATCCGCGCCTACATAAATGCACTGAACAAGATCGTCTACGAGGAGCAAAACTAACCTGACACGGTAGCCGGATCCTTGGCGGGTTTTCGAACGAGTCAAAGGGCGTGTCCTTTACTTTTTCTCGAACAAACCCGGTCAAGCTCGAATTCCGCGATGCATAAGAGCCCAAGACGCATTCCCGGCTTGATCGCGGACTAGATAAGAAAAGGAGATCACGCCATGAGGCTTTCGTTTTCGACAAGGGGATGGGGCGATGTCCCCTGGGACGAGCTGGTAAAAACGGCTTGCGACATGGGATTTGCCGGCATAGAAGCCTACGATGTGCTGGCGAACGACAAGTTTTTGGGAAAGGGCGGCCCATTCGACCCTTACAACCGACGCGCAACGGCGCGCGCTTTGCGCAACCAGAATCTGCAAATGCCGGTGCTCGACACGTCCATCGACATCTCGCTGCCGGAAGACCAGGTTAGCCCAGTCAAACAGCTCATCGACATAGCTGCGGAAATGGGCGTCGAATACGTGTGCGTAAAAGGCCAGCATGGGTCCGAAGACGCCGTGCGCGCGGCCATCGACGAGCTTTTGCCCTACGCCGAGGAGCAAGGCGTGGTGCTGCTGGTGGAAACGAGCGGCATCTATGGCGACACGGCGCGCCTGACCGAGCTCATGGACGGCTACGCTAGCGATTACCTCGCCGCGCTCTGGGACGTCCACCATCCGTACCGCGATTGCGGCGAGGACCCCAGCGCCACGATCAAGAACCTGGGCGCCTACGTCAAGCACGTGCACATGCGCGACTCCGACGACGACGGCACGTACAACCTGGTGGGAGAGGGCAGCATGCCCATAGCCGACGTCGTTGACGCGTTGGCTTCCATCGACTACGACGGCTTCGTTTCGCTCGAATGGAAGCCAGAGTGGATGCCCGACCTGCCCGACATGGACATCATCCTCCCGCATTTCGTGAACTACATGGACCGTTTCGAGGACACGCGCGGTCGGCGCAAACCCCTGTACCTGAACCATGATGGCACAGGCGAGTATATCTGGAAAAAATACGACCTCATCGACTACACATTCCCGCAGGTCCTCGACAAGATGGTGGAGGAAATCCCCGACCAGCTCGCATTTAAGTACACCACGCTCGACTACACGCGCACCTACGAGGAATTCCGCGACGACGTCGACACCTTCGCACGTGCGCTCGTATCGATGGGCGTGAAGGCCGGCAGCAAGGTGGCCATTTGGGCGACGAATGTCCCGGCGTGGTACATCACATTCTGGGCCACCACCAAGATCGGCGCCGTGCTGGTGACGGTGAACACAGC
>CADBQL010000064.1 GCA_902796815.1 uncultured Coriobacteriaceae bacterium
CGAAAAGAAGAACGCAAAGTCGGCCGCCGGGAAGAGCGCCAAAGCGAGTGCGAAGTCAGCTGCCAAGGCCGATGCGAAGTCGAGCTCGAAGTCAAGCCCGAAGTCAGATGCCAAGGCTGACCCGAAAGGCAAAACCGAGTCCAAGTAGATTGCCGAAATGTGTTGCGCCCCCCAAAGGGGCGAAGCGAATGAGTCATGCCCCTGGGGCGTGACTCATTTAGTGTTGCCGTTGTTTCGAGTGCAGTTCGCTAGTCAAGTCGGGGAAAACGACGATTGGCAGCCCGATATGACAAAAAACCCGACTTTATGTCATATCGGATGGCAATATAATGTCACCATGAATGATGCGCGGGAAAAAAGACTAGCGATTGTAGGCGGCGGTGCGGCTGGGCTTGCGGCTGCCATTGCGGCGGGTGAGGCTGCGCGTGATGCAGGCGCCTTGCTTCAAATCGTTGTATACGAGCGTGATGACCGTGTTGGGCGCTCAATTCTGGCGACGGGAAACGGTCGCTGTAATTTTTCGAATGCACGTCTCCAGCTGGGGGAATATCACAATTCTGATTTTGTTGCACAGGCGTTTACCGCGCTTGAGAGGCTGCGTCCAGTTAGAGGTTGTGGCGAGCCGGTCACGTCTGAGGTTTCTGAATTGCCTCGTCACGTTGGCGTCCGTGACGAGGCAGGGCGCTCGGTACTCGAGTTTTTGGAAAGCTGCGGGCTCGAATGGCGCGAGGAAGCGGATGGCCGGCGCTATCCGCTTGCGAATAAGGCGAGCGTCGTCGTCGATGTGTTGCGCGCGGCTGCTCGCACGCTCGGCGTGTGCGAGCAATGCGGCGTTGGCGTCAAAGCGGTTGAAGCGCCGCGCAAGCCCGGAGGATGTTTCACGCTGCGCATGGCAGATGGCGTCTTCGAGCGAGCGGATGCGGTGATCGTGGCTTGTGGTGGGCGAGCGCTTTCGGCGCTCGACGTCGCCGGCCTGCGCAAAAAGGATTTGAAACCGATTCTTGGGCCTTTGCGGGTAGCGGCTGATGACATCCCGTTCGTACGCGAGCTCGACAACATTCGCGTACGCTGCTCGGTCAGGCTGTTCCGAGAACGCGGCGATGACCTCGTTCTTTTGGGAAGCGAAAAGGGCGAGCTGATGTTTCGCAAATACGGCGTTTCGGGCATTTGCGTGTTCAATTTGTCTCGGATGGCGCGTCCTGGCGACCAGCTCAGTCTTAACTTTCTGGATATCGGCGATCTACAGCACGCACGTGATTACCTGCGCTTCCGTCGCGACAAACTCGTGGCGCGCTTTGGTGTCAGTTTGACTTGCGCGGATTTGCTGCGCGGCTTAGTGTTGCCACGTGTGTCGGAAGCGCTGCTCAAAAGCGTCGGCATCGATGAAGGGCGCACATGTGACGCAGATACGTGTGATGAACTGGCTGATTTGTTGTGGAGCTATCCGCTTGAGGTTGCCGGCATTGGAGATGAAGATGTGTGCCAAGTGCGTCGCGGCGGGTTTTCGGTTGATGGATTCGATTCTGCGACGATGCAATCAAAGGAAATTTCTGGTCTGTACGTCGTGGGTGAGGCACTCGATGTGGACGGCCCTTGTGGTGGCTACAACCTGCATTGGGCCTGGACCAGCGGATTGCTGGCTGGCGCTTCCGCCTGCCGTGAATAAGTCGTGCCCCTGGCGATGAGTCGCGCCCCAGGGGCAAAACTCATTGCGGGATGAGTCACGCCCCGGGGGCGTTGCTCATGGTCATTGCGGTAACATAGGGATGTTTACAAATTGCGAGTCGGCTCAGTCGTGTCGCGTCGTTTCCAGGATGGAGTGAATCATGATAGAAGTATCCAACGTGCGTCTTCCACTCGACGCCGGATTGCCTGGTGGCGAGCAGATAATGCGCTCAGCTGTGGCGAATGCGCTCGGTGCGAAAGTCGCAGACATCGAGAACGTCGAGCTGCTACGGCGCAGTGTGGACGCACGTAAAAAGAACGACATCGGCTTCGTGGCTACACTGGCCATTAGTCTGGCCGACGCCGAAAAGGAGCGGGCGATACTCGAGGGAAAAGCCTCCGTCTCGAAACGGGTTAACGTCAAGGAGCATGTGCCCTACGCGCCTCTTGAGATTCCGCAAGTCACTCGAGCTGCGGGCGCCGCGCGTCCCGTGGTCGTGGGTACGGGGCCGGCGGGTTTGTTCGCGGCACTCTATCTCGCGCGCGCCGGCGCGCGCCCGATTGTGCTCGAGCGAGGCGGCGATGTCGAAGAACGCACGCGTGCTGTCGAGGCTTTCAATCGCGGTGAAAAACTGGATCCCACTACTAATATACAGTTCGGAGAAGGCGGTGCGGGCACGTTTTCGGACGGAAAGCTGACCACAGGCACCAAAAGCCCGCTCGCACAGGACGTGTTGCATTGGTTCGTGGACGCGGGCGCGCCTGACGAGATTCTTTGGCAGGCTAAGCCCCACATCGGGACCGACAACCTGGTCAACATCGTGCGTCGCATGCGCGAGCAAATCCAAGAGGCGGGCGGTGACGTGCTGTTCCACGCGAAGCTCGAGGACGTGGTCTTCGACGAGCGCGGCCGTTTGTGTGAAATTTCCGTGCGCCATCGTGGTGAGCGCGCCATCCTAGAGGCAGCGTTGGCGCCAGCGGCAAATGTGGCTGGTGCAGATACGGGCGACGCAGGCGCGAGCGAAGTCGCAGACGCGGATGCAGTCGATTCCGCCGC
>CADBQL010000065.1 GCA_902796815.1 uncultured Coriobacteriaceae bacterium
AAGGTGCAGACCTTCGGCGGCTCGACGCTGAAGGCCGCGGTCACCAAGATGGGGGCAACCAGGCTCAAGTCCGGCAAGACCTACTACCTCAGGATGCGAGCGATCAAGACCGTGGCCAACGTCAACGGCAAGGAGAACATCTACGTCGGCATCCACTCGCTCAAGCGCACCTGCAAGGTGAAGTAGCCGCGGGGAAGCCCGCGGGCTGGGCGGACGCGGGGCGAAACGGCACCGGGCCGAAGGGGGCGCCTAGCGCCCCCTTCGGTTTCCGCGCCCCGGCCCAGCCGCGCCCCCGAGTCGCATCGCTTCCTCCGATGAGTCTTTCCCTTACAGCGAAGCTCGTTATCGAAGCTGTCGGGTAACGTCGGGGCCAAAGGTTTGCAGCAAGACAATTTAGTGTACATATTTTCTCCCATGAGCATCTGTTGTCTGGCAAAATCCCTGTTCGCGAGAAACCGAAGAAAAAATATGTACACTAAATCCCATGAACCGATGCGCTCGGCAACCACGAGCCTTGCCCCAGGGGCGCAGCTCGTTGCCCGCTCTTTCGCATCCTATCCCCGCGTGAGGTCATGAGCCCAGCGAAAGCGATTCACGACGATGGCGTTGGGAATGCACTTGAGCACCTGATCGCTTTTGAGCAGCGCGAACGTGACGAGCGGGGGCCAGCCGAACACGAAGGCGCTCAACGCCGCGCCAACGATTGCCACACCCAAGGTGAACACGAGGTCCATCACGAACGCGAACATCGTGTTGCCGCCACCCGCGATAATGCCGCACATGCACGGATATTCGTAACAGCTACAAACAACGGTGAAACACAAGATGTGCATCATCGAGGCGGCTAACGCGTGCGTTTCGCCGCTTATAGCATAGAACCCGAGCACGAAGTCGACGCTCGCGAAAAGCACGGCGCTCGTCGCCAGCCCGATAGCCAGGTAGAGCAACTGCATGGTGCGCGCGTACGACTTCAGCTGATCCATGCGCCCAGAACCGATGGCGCGACCGATCATGACGGAGCTCGAGTTCGCCGTGCCGAAGCCGAACACGGTGACGACCTGGTGCATCGTAACGGCAATCGAGTTCGCGGCGATGACCGGCTGGGTCAGCCGCCCCAAGATGGCGATCTGGAAAATGTTCGCCATGCCGAAAGCCAAGCCCTCCCCCACGACGGGCAGAGCAACCCTGAGGAAGTCCTTGAGGAAAAAGGCGTCGGGAGCCAGGAAGCTCGACAGCTTCAGCGGGAGCGTCGTATTGCGCACGGCAAAAACGAGCACGACGCTCACCTCGACCACGCGCGCCGCCAAGCTGGACCATGCGGCACCCTCAATGCCCAACTCAGGAGCTCCGCAGTTTCCGTAAATCAAAAGCCAATTGCCCACAACGTTGAGCGTCAAGCTGATGAGCGACACCGCAGGTCCGAGCTTCGTCACGCCCACGCCGCGCAAGCACAACACGAGCGACGCTTGCAAGGGGAATATGAGATACGTCGCACCAATGACCCGTAGGTAACGCGCCGCCTCAGCAGCCACGGCCTGGTCGGTGGTAAGTAACCCCACGACAGTTTCGGGCGCGGCAACGCAAATTGCGCAGAACAGCACGCCGGTCGCAAGCGCAAACTTCATCGTAAGCGCGACCACGCGCCGCACAGACTCGTGGTCGCCTTTGCCCCAGTATTGCGCGATCAAGATTACGCCGCCCGACCCCAAGCCATTGACGCTCGTCATCTGCAGGAGATATTGGATCTGGTTCACGATGGAAGAAGCCGCCAATGACGTCTCGCTATACTGGCCGAGCATCATGTTGTCGGCGAGGTTCACCGAATACGACAGCAGATTCTGCAAGGCCATCATGGCCGTCAGCCAGAAGAACTCCCGATAGAACGCCTTGTCTTTTACCAACAACCCCGCCTCTCCTTCCATCAGGCCAGGCTCGAGTGCTAAACGAGTTCGATAAGCAGGCCGATACTACTCCTGACGTAGGACTCTTCGATTGCAGCAATCAAGCGAAACTCGCCCATGCGCACAAGACCCATAATAAGCGAGGTGCTAGGCAACCTCACTCCAAACCATGCTTGTCGAGCAGCTCATGGCAAGCGGCCTGGATATCGAGCGCAACCCGCTTCGAGGCATCGGCTGGAAGCCCCGCCAACTTGGCGAGCGCAAGCACGTCATCGAGGCTCGGCTCGCCCGCGCCAAGAACCGACGTCATGTGCCCGTGATGGAAGCCTTTGCTGTACGTAAGGTCGTACGCTGGCGCAAGGTGCCATCTGCCCTCCTCGCAAAGCCAGCTGAAGTTGTTGGCATGGTCGTCGTAGTTGTGCGAGAACACGTTGAAGCACATCAGCCGGAACAGCTGCTTGGCCTCCTCGCGAGCACCAGTTAGGAAATTCGATATCTGAAATAGGCTGCGGTAATCGAGCGCAGGGATGCGATGGGAAACTTCGACGATGCCCGAGGCGGAAAGCATGTGCACGCGCTTTCCGTCTTTCACGTCAAAGCGCCGTGTGCCGAAGTAACCCGCGCATAGTCGAGAGGGAAACAGCCGAAACTCGGGCACGTTGAGCCCGCAAGCAGCTGCACATTGCATGTAAGCGAACTCGAGCGCGCCCGCATCGGGGGGGTCAAAGCGCGCAGGAAACTTCACGAGCCACTCCCCATCGTTCTCGACATACGCCTTAGGGCGTGCGCCGCCCGAAGAGCCACCTGCTAAGTACACCGCATCGAAGTCGCTCACAAGCTTGTTATCGAGTATTTCGCCACACAAGAGCGCAAGCTCGTCAAGATCCTTTGACGAGAAATCGGCTGAGAAACCCGCTTCTGGCTCATAGCGCAACGCCCCACGGCCTGAAGACCCCACAATCGACAGCCTCTCGATGGCGCTCACACCCGCTGGATCAATGCCTGTGCGTTCAAGCATGCGGTCAACAAGCAGCGCACCCCAACCATCTGGAAGACTGTCAGCAAACGCTCCGAACAGACCATCGAACGGTCGCCACTCCGGTATAAAGACCTCTGTGCTCAACGGCAAGCTGTAAGGGTTGACCGAAAAACCCGATTCCAGCCAGTCGCGGTCATACTGAAACGCGACGAGCCCTTGGGGCGTCTCGGCAAGTTTCCCTACCAGCCGGTCGCCGAGCAGCACCTTCAACCCATCAGCGAGTTTTCCGGGCATCGGCAATCACCTCATCGATCGAGGAGTACGCGGGCTTTGCGAACAATCCATCAAGCTCGGAGCCGCAACCCAGGGCAAACGACAGCGCGACGAGAGACTCAAAGGATATCTGGCCCGTTTGTTCGAACCGTCGCAGTGAACCCAGGCTCATCCCCGCTTTCGCGGCAAGCTCGGCTTGGGTAAGGCGTTTTGCCTTCCGCATGGCTTTTTCGCGTGCGGCAACTTCCTGAATCGCCTCGCCAGGAAGCTTGCCGAATCTCAGTTTAGTGTTCATATATGAGTAATTATTCTGGATTATCGCCAATAATTACTCATATATTAGCATATTTGTATTGACCTAGCAACGTTCGAGCATACAACTGGACCACGTGAACAGGGGACGGAGGAGTGTTCACGCATTTCGAACCTCCGCACGATTTTCTTCACTTGCGTGAACACTCCTCCGTCCCCTGTTCACGTCGCGCGCCGCTAGCCAAGGTAGAGCATTTGCTTCATGACGTTATCGGTGCACTTCTCTCCGCTCAGGAAGTCGAACCACCCCGCTCCGCCGACAACGCTGTCAAGCTCTTCGTCCGAAAGCTCGTAGCCCTCTTCCCTCGCCAGCGCCAGAATTTCCTCGGGCGACTTGCAAGCCTGCGCTTTCGCCTTCTACTCGTCCGTCAAATTCTCGAAACCCATTTTTCCTCCTGGTTGCCTTGCCTGCCACGCTGATTGGCCTTCTTGCCGTTATACGCATCCGAATCGTTTTCCGTCCCACCTTTGATTGAATGCTCTTTCAACGATATCAGGCTCCACGATACCAGAAACTTCTCGCAATCGAGATTACGGGGCAAGCAATGTTTTGGCTCGAGCCGCCTGGCGTGCCGACCGTGCCCCCGCAGCCGTGAAGAAGCCCCTACGTGTGACGTTCATCTGATTACTCATGTTCCCATCCCTTCTCGCTTTCATATGACCAACGTACCATTCAACGCTGATGTTTTCCTGAAAAGGAAGCTGCTAGAGATACCCGAAGAGCATGCAGAGCGCGATTCGGTTTTCGTCTGCTCGATGGATTCGGGACTGATATCTTCAAGCCTGAACCGTCGAGTCAGGATGAACCAGCAGGCAAGCAGTAAGACGAACGCAATGGGCGGGACGAGCAACATCCAGGAGAGCGACGGCGCATACACGGCGACGTTCTAGTTCCAAAGGGCGGCGTTTGCTGGCAGCCAGGTTGAAAACGATCCCCAAAAACCAAC
This sequence comes from uncultured Coriobacteriaceae bacterium, assembly GCA_902796815.1. Classification (GTDB taxonomy): domain Bacteria; phylum Actinomycetota; class Coriobacteriia; order Coriobacteriales; family Eggerthellaceae; genus UBA9715. Next base: position 4,413 of record CADBQL010000065.1, read on the forward strand.
AGCATTATGAGGGAAATAATTAATCATTTCCCTAGACCCGATGCACGGGTAACGCACGGGTTACGACGCGCCACCTCCTGTGCGGCGCATGTTAGACTGCCATCTAGAAACAGCATGGCCATCGGAGGGCAGTACGCCGTAGCGTAGGGGATCGTGGGACCGAAGTCCCGCAGGCCGCCTGCCAGATAAGATGTCGAGTGAGCTCGGTTGCGTTGCGCACAAGCGCGTAGCGGCCGGGCTTTTCTATTTGGCAGAGCATAAACTAAGCGGAGAGGGCACCATGACAGATCTCGGACAGCACTTCAACACGGCGAAACTTTTGCGCTACACCCTGCCCGTCATGGGAATGCTCCTGTTGTCCTCGGCGTACGGCATCGTCGACGGCCTATTCGTCTCGAACTTCGCGGGCAAGACCGCCTTCGCGTCGGTAACCATCACAATGCCGTTCGTCATGATTCTCTCGACAGTAGGCATGATGATGGGCTCCGGCGGAAGCGCCCTTGTCGGACGGCTGCTCGGAGAGGGACGCGAACGCGAGGCGAACGGGGCGTTTTCGCTCATAGCCTGGACAACGCTTGCCGTTGGCGTGGTCGCCGCAGTGTTGGGCTTCGCCTTCATGGAACCGGTCGTCAGGCTCCTCGGCGCCGACGAGACGATGGTGCCCTTGGCATCCGCATACGGGCGCATCGCGTTTCTCTCCATGCCCATGTTTATGGTCCAGTACGCGCTGGAGGTTTTCTCGGCGACTTCGGGAAAGCCTCAACTCGGGCTCTACTCCGCTGCAGTTGCCGGCGTCGTGAACATCGGGCTCG
>CADBQL010000066.1 GCA_902796815.1 uncultured Coriobacteriaceae bacterium
ATACTGCGCTGCTGAAATGAGTCTCGCCCCAGGGGCAAGACTCATCGGCGAGGTAGGGCATTCGGGCCTTCGAACGAGCCGCGCGCCAGGGGCGTGATTCAATGCCCACGACAAAAGATGTTTTCGTTTTCACATTCAGAGAGGAGCAACTCGTGAACGAATTGGAACTCAAATACGGATGCAATCCCAACCAGAAGCCGTCGCGCATCTTTATGAAAGACGGCTCTGACCTGCCGTTGCAGGTGCTCAACGGAAAACCCGGCTACATCAACTTCATGGACGCACTCAACTCATGGCAACTCGTGCGCGAGCTCAAGGAAGCGACAGGCCTTCCCGCTGCGGCATCGTTCAAGCATGTGAGCCCTGCAGGTGCGGCAGTCGGCCTTCCGCTGACCGACGTCGATCGCCAGATCTACTTCGTCGAGGGCGAAGGAGAGCTTTCGCCCATCGCATGCGCGTATATCCGTGCGCGCGGTGCCGACCGTCTGTGCTCGTATGGTGACTGGGCGGCGCTCTCGGACGTGTGCGATGCCGACGTGGCGAACTACCTGAAGCTCGAAGTGTCCGACGGCATTATCGCGCCTGGCTACACCGATGAGGCGCTCGAGATTCTCAAGACCAAGAAGAAGGGCAATTACAACGTCGTGCAGATTGACCCGAATTACGTATGTGCTGAGCAGGAGTGCAAGGACGTGTTCGGTATCACGTTCGAGCAGGGGCATAATTTCTTCCCGATTAACGAAGAGTTGCTGGCAAATGTCGTGACCGAAAACAAGGAACTTCCCGAAGCCGCCAAGATCGATCTCATCGTAGCTTTGATTACGCTCAAGTACACGCAGTCGAACTCGGTGTGCTACGTCAAGGACGGTCAAGCAATCGGCGTCGGCGCAGGTCAACAGAGCCGTATCCACTGCACGCGCTTGGCTGGCAGCAAGGCTGACACGTGGTATCTGCGCCAGCATCCCAAGGTGCTCGGCCTTCCGTTCCTCGACGCGATTGGCCGTCCGAGCCGCGACAATGCCATTGATGTCTACATCTCTGACGAGTTCGATGACGTGCTGCGAGATGGCGAGTGGCAAAAGATTTTCAGCGAGCAGCCCGAACCGCTGACGCCTGACGAGAAGAAGGCGTGGATTGCGACCCAATCTGGTGTTTCGGTAGGATCGGATGCGTTCTTCCCGTTCGGTGACAATGTCGAGCGAGCGCGCAAGTCCGGCGTTGCCTATATCGCCGAGCCGGGCGGTTCGATCCGCGACGATAACGTCATCGAGACGGCGAACAAGTACGGTATCGCAATGGCGTTCACTGGAATGCGCCTGTTCCACCACTAGGAGAGCCATCAATTTGGGATACGATTCGCGCGCATCAGCTCATCTTGCCATCGTAACGTGGTAGCGTTGATGCGATTAAAGGCCCCGTTTCGGCGGGGCCTTGCTGTAACTGCCCTCAAAGGTGATGCAGTCCGATGGCTATGTCGAGTTTTCGAATTCGTTTGAGCAAATGGCGATAATAATATACGTAAATGTTTGATTCAAGCTGTTTCTTGTATTCGAATGTTAAAAAAATGCAATAATGTTTGATAATTTGGGGGTAGTGCAAGTAACGGGAAGCAGGCAAGCCTATGATCAGGTGTTATGAAACCGAAATCAGCGCGATACTCGAGGCACGTCAAAAATATCAAACATAAACGCAAATATTTATCATTGAAATGAACAAAAATACAATAATCAAACATTAACGTAGAAAATTATCAAAAATTGAGACAGGAAAAGAAAGAAAGTAGTTGTCAATTGCGTTGCGACAGCGAGTCAGCCGCTCTATTGCGCGTTTCGTTACCGTGAGCTGCCATGGTACTATTCGTTAGGAAGATTTCTGCGCTCTGCCAGGATGGCTTGCCTTATTATCGTCGCCGTGCTCACAAGCTCGGCGTTCGATTCATTGATAGTTCGAAGAGTGCGAATGGTTTTGCAGGCATTATCCGGAATCGAGGTCGTATGCACAAGTCGAGATACGTGGTCGAAGCCGAAGGGCAGCAAGGAGAATTGCTGCTATACAACACGGCTAATGGAGCGTTTGTCCAGCTTGGGACGGAAGGGCGTTCCGTATGGAAGCGCTCGGAACCCGATGATGGTGGCGTGTTGGCACAACTTGGCTTTTTGACGGAGCTTTCGGCTGATGAGGAGCTTGAAGTGCAGCGCGCGGCGTTCGATCGGCAACGCGCGGACACGTCTTCGATGACGTTGAACTTCGTGCCTACGTATGCGTGCAACTTCCGCTGCCCCTACTGCTACGAGCTCGGTCATAACAAGATTCCTGGCAAAATGAACGAGCAGATGATGGACGCCATCGCTGCATTCGTGCGTAACCGGCATCAGGCAGACGGCTTCAAAAGCCTGAACGTGCAGTGGTACGGCGGCGATCCGTC
>CADBQL010000067.1 GCA_902796815.1 uncultured Coriobacteriaceae bacterium
GCGTGAATCTGACGGAGGGCGAAGTGTTCGATGCGCAAGGTGAGGGCGTATGGGTTTCCCAAGCCTACGCGAATCATCAGGGCGCGAAGCTGGGCGACGAAATCACGGTTGATACCGGCGATGGGGTCAAGCACAAGCTTCCCATTCTAGGCTTCTACGAGTTCTGGCTCACTCAGCAAGAGATGGTCATGGGATACGCGTATTACGAGAAGGAGTTCGACCAAACGAGCGGGCCGAACGCGCTTCTTTTCGATTCGGGCGGCGAGGATATCGCTGCGCTCGAAACCTCGCTTGCGGACACGCCCGGCCTGCTGTCGATTGTCAGCGACAAGGCGAACCAAAAAGTGAACTTCGACATGTTTGCGGACGTATCTCGTACGGTAGTCCTGGTATACCTGGTTCTTGCAGTGCTCATGGCCATCGTCGTGCTGCTGAATCTCAACGTCATGTTCATCGAGGAAAAGAAGCGTGACCTCATCGTGCTCATGATCAACGGTTTCTCGACGCGTGATGCCAAGCGTTATATCTACAACGATACCATTGCGCTTACGATTATCGGCATTGTTGTAGGTCTCGTGCTTGGGTGCATTGTGGGTTCGGTGACCGTCGGGTCAGTCGAGCCTGCGCCGGCCATGTTCGTGAAGGACGTCGATCCGATTGCCGTGGTAGTTGGCATCGTGGGTAGCGGCGTGCTCGCGCTTGTCATGAGCATGATTGCCTTGCGCCGTATCCCGCGTTTCAACTTGACCGACATTAACAAAGTGTAGGAAACGTCATGGTAAAGTCGAGCCAAAACGAAGAACGCGTGCCGCTATCCACATGGTCCGCCCGATTTTGGGGCCGCTCTGCCGAGCTCGAGAAGCCTATACGCATAGCGGCGCTCGTGTTCGTTGCCGTAGCCATACTGTCTATGGCGTTTTTGCAACTTGGATTTTGGACGCTTGGGGCTATCGGCACGGGCTTGGTGCACTTCTTGCTGCTGCTGGTACCCGTTGCTGTCGGCGCGTATTTCTTTGGCCCTTTGACGGGCATGTTGCTCGGCTTGCTTGCAGGAGTGGCTGCGTATGTTCACGCGATGCTGTTGCCGCTTGATTTTTTCGAGTACTACTTCGTGAGCGAGCTCAATGCGTTTACGCTGTTCGTGGTCGCCGGTGCGATTGCGGGCTGGCTGTTCGATGTCGCTTTGCGTTCTCGACCTGTGGGAAAAGCTCGTATGGCCCGCATCCTAGCGGTATGTGTCGTGGTATCTCTCGTGGCAAGCTTGCATGCGCAGTTGAACACTTGGTTATATTACAGCGGCACCGAGTTGCTCGACTTCGCTTACCGCTATGTGCCGCGCACGCCGCTCGGCATTATCGGCCAAATAATTGTTGATGCCATCCTCATGTTCTTGTTTTGCTCAGGCGCCGATCGCATCGTGCGCAAGATATGTGCTCGCGGAAGCGATCGAAAGCTGCATTCGGTGTTCGGCTGGTGGTTGCTCACCGTTTCGTTCATCGCATTCATGTTCGCGAGCGGCGTCGTTTTCACGGCGGCGACGATTCGGTGCGCGGATACCGAACGGGCAGCGATGTTCAGCGACATCGATTATCTCGCAAAGCAGCTCGAGTCGCGGAATGCTTCTGAGTGCAAGGATCTCCTGGACGGGTATGAAGTGGAGCTCGACGGGCAGGTTGCCATAACGGATTGGCAGGGCAACGTCTTGGCTTCGGATGACGACGAAGAGTTTCCCGTCGGCGCTTCGATTATGGAGAAACTTGGCTATGAACCGATTCGGGATTCCGATGCGAAAGCTTTCGGCGACTTTGCGGAGAAGATGATGGCTATCGCGGAGGTAGACGATTCCCGCATCGACTTGTCTTCGGATATCACATATTACGCCGTTGGGCCTTACGATAATGGCTACGTGGTCATATTGCGTCCGTACGGTATGGTTTACCGAAATCGCTCAAGTACCATGGTCTCGATTACGCTGCTCGCCGTTATTCTGATCGCCTCCATCGCAATAATTGCATACGAGCTGATCAGACGCGTGGTGATACGCCGCATTGATGAGACGAACGATTCGCTCGACAAGATTATCGGCGGGGATTTGAGCGAGCGCGTGCAGGTGTACGACAGTCGGGAATTCACGTCGCTTTCGACGGGCATCAATTCAACGGTCAGCGCGCTCAAAGATTCGATTGCCGAGGTGGAGCAGCGAAACGCGCGGGAACTCGCCACGGCGAAAGCCATCCAGGAGTCCGTTCTGCCCACCGAGTTTCCGCCGTTTCCCGAGATCGATCGTTTCGATATCTATGCCAGCATGAAAACGGCAAAGGAAGTAGGCGGCGATTTCTACGACTTCTTCCTCATCGACGGCGCGCCGCTGCTCGGTTTTGTCATGGCCGACGTTTCGGGCAAGGGCATTCCAGCCGCCCTGTTTATGATGACGGCGAAAACCCAGATCCGCAACTACATGGAAAGCGGCCTGCCTGTGGCCGAGGCTGTAAATGCAGCGAATCATCAGCTATGCCTGGGAAACGAAGCCGGCATGTTTGTGACGATGATTGCGTGCGTGCTCAACTACGAGACTGGCGAGTTGGCCTATGTGAACGCCGGCCACAACCCGCCGTTGCTTTTGCATGACGGAAAGTGGTGCTGGAAGCGCGATGTGTCAGGCATGCCGCTCGGCGTGTTCGATGGCATACCGTACGATCAGCTCGAGTGCGTGCTTGACGTTGATGACGTGCTTTACCTGTACACCGATGGCGTGACCGAAGCGATGGATGCGAGTGGCGCATTGTTCAGCGAGGAGCGGCTCGAAGAGACGCTCTGCAAGTATGCGGACCTGAATCCGCGATCGATTTGCGTTGGCGTGCGCCGTGCGATTACCGATTTCACGCTCGATTGCGAACAATCCGATGACATCACGATGCTCGGCCTGAAATACGGCGTGTCGCCCGAAACGCGCGCTGTCATGGAGCTCGATGCAAAAACCGATCAGCTCGTGCACGTGTGCAATTACATTCACGCCGAGCTGCATCGTCGACACGCTCCCGATTCCGTGCGGCACTTGATCGACATTGCAGCCGAAGAGTTGTTCGTCAACGTATGCCATTACGCATATCCCGACGCCACGCCAGATAATCCCGGAAAGGTTTGCATCAGCTTCGAGTACGAGGCGAACCCGCCCTCGCTTACGGTGCAGATTTCCGACAATGGCATTCCCTACAATCCGCTAGAGAAGCCTGATGCGGTGACGCCTGACAACATTGAAGATGTTCCGATCGGGGGCCTGGGCATCCTCATGGCCAAGAAGAGCGTTGACGAGATGTCCTACGAACGTGTGGATGGCAGCAATGTGCTCACGTTCAAGAAAGGCTGGTAGGGTCCTTTCCCGATGTGCATTTTTGTAAGCGGGGGCGTTCCTTTGTGCATTCGATTGCGGGAAAGCGTTATAGTGGCAAGGGTAAGAAAGATGCATTTGCGTTATAGTCGGAAATGCGAAAAAACGAGCTGCCGACTGATAGAAAGGAA
>CADBQL010000068.1 GCA_902796815.1 uncultured Coriobacteriaceae bacterium
AGGAACGAAACGACCAGGTCAAAACCGGCAATGCTGGCAACGGATTGCGTAAGGTTTTCCTTGTGATCGAAGTAGCTACCGTACGTGACCATGATGCCCATCGCGAGCGACAAGCTGTAGAACATCTGCCCAAGTGCGTTAATGACCAGGTCAGGCGAAAACTTGCTGAAGTCGGGAATCAGGTAGTACGCCGCGCCTTCTGCCGCGCCCGGTTGCATCAGCACGAAGATGGAAATGCCCACCGCCATGACGAGCAGGATCGGCATCATGACCATGTTGGCTTTCTCGATGCCTTTTTCGACGCCGAGCGCTACGATGCCGATGCACAGCAGCATGAACACAATCATAAACACATACGTAAACACCGGGTCGGTGATGAATCCAGTGAAAAACCCATCGGCCGCAACGGCTGCGGGGCCATCAATGGCATAACTAACCAGGTATTTTGTTACCCAACCGCCGATGATGCAGTAATACGGCGTGATGATAAACGGCACCGCCGCCGAAAGGATACCCAAGAACTTCCATTTTCTGTTCAGCGAACTGTACGCCCCGATGACGGACTGCTTGGTATGGCGACCGAGCGCCGTCTCGAGCAGCAACAGCGAAATGCCGAACGTGAACGCGAGCACGAAGTACGTGAAAATGAACGTTCCGCCGCCGTATTTTGCAGCCAGCGTAGGGAAACGCCAGAGGTTTCCCAGCCCAACGGCGCTCGCCGCGCCAGCCAAGATAAACCCGAGCTTGCCCGACCACGCAGCGCGATCTTGCTCCACGGGCAACGAATGCTTTGCCATCTTTGCTCCATTCTTCCTTCCGCAATGCGCACATCAAAAGGGAGCGACCCTTTGTTCGACTTTAAAAGGGCCGCTCCCTTTCAGTTCGCACGGCGATTTCCCGTCCCTATATTTTTTGTATTATAGCGATGCTGCAAGAGAAATGCCACGTACTCTCGCGTAATTACTGCACGCTCATTCCATGCCGAAGAATCGCAGGGTATTTTCCCAGAGCTGCGAAAGAAAACGCGCACGGTCGGGGCCGGGCATGCAACCGCGCAACTCGGCGAGGGCGGCCGCGGTAAAAATTACGTGCGCTGGCGTGCAGACCGTACCGCGCATGGGCTCAGGCGCCATGTATGGCGAATCGGTTTCGAGCAGCAGGCGATCTTCGGGCACGATGAGCGCGCCCGCACGTGCTGCGTCGGCGTTTTTGAACGTCAACGCACCGCCGTAGGCGATATAGCAGCCTGCTTCAATCCAGGGGCGCAATTCATCGGGCGGCAACGCGCAACAATGCACAATCGTCCCGCGCGCAGGAAACCCCATTTCGCTCAAAATCGCAAACGCCTCCGCGTGCGCATTGTCCTCGACCGAATCTTCGCCGCCGCGTAGGTGCAGCGCAATCGGCAAATCAAGCTCACACGCCAACTCGATCTGACGCCGAAACACCCGCCGCTGTGCATCGCGCGGCGACAAATCGTAATGGAAATCAAGCCCTATCTCGCCTACCGCCTTTACCGCAGGCGCCGCGAGCCACGTGCGCAACCGCTGCTCGACCTCCTCGTCGTACAGCTTCGCATTGTGTGGATGCACCCCCGCCGCCACACAATATGACATAAAGTCGTGTTTTTTGTCATTAAGCGTTTTTGTCATCTTTTGAGGCGTGCGAACCTCGCATGGCTTTTCGCCGCCTGCCTCTCCGCTAGCCTCGTCGATTGCCTTTGCAGCTTCGCCTTTTTTGAAAGGCTCGCCATCTGCACCATTTTCGCCGCCGTTGCCACGTCCGCTATCTTCACCAGCGAATTCGGCTTCTCGTGCGTTTTCTATGACCATTTTTGTCGATGACAAAAAACCCGACTTTATGTCATCTTCCGAGGGGTCGCAAATCTCGCAGGCGAATCGCACGTTGTTGGCAGCGCATCGTGCAAGCTCCCAAGCAGGATCGGGCAACATATGGATATGCGCATGGGAGTCGGCAACTGGCCTCTCGAGTGCGGGCTGAGGCGGCGCCACTTCGCGCCATTTGTCATGCTTTCGTCGCTGGTAAAACCTAAAATCACGATTGGGAGGGTATTTCATCCTGTCTGACATGTCCGTTCCTTGTCATACACAACGCGTACACGGCGCATATGGGAACAGTCCCTCCGCGCGTTGCTTGCACGGAGGGACTGTCCTCATGCGCACGCTGGCATAAAGCCGCGCACACATTCGATTACGCTACTTATTCGGTATCGAAATCAAGCTCGTCAACGTCGAGGCGCGGGAACAGGGGGTCACCGACCTCCACGTGGTTGCCGACGGGAAGCTGGCCCCAGACGCTTGCCGCTTCGATGTCAGTCACGTCGACTGGAGCGCCAAGCCCCAAACGACGCCAGACCTCTGCCGAGGTCTTGAACGCGAGCGGCGACAGGAACAGCGCGATGATACGCACGGCCTCGAGCAGGTTGAACATGACGGCAGCCAACTTGGAGCCGGCCTCGAGGCGCTCGTCTTCGGTGACATCCTCGCTCTTGGCAACCTTGGCCAACGCCCAAGGCGCCATTTCGTCAACGTAGAGGTTGGCAGCCTGCGCAAGCTTCTGAACAGCGGCAACAGCGCCCGTGAAATCGACCAACGTCATGCAGCGGTCGAATTCGGCATACAAGCCTTCCGCGATGTCGCGCAGCGGGTTCGACTCGTACAGCGCCCCGCCTGCCATCTCGAAGTTTACGGCTGGCACAACGCCTCCGAAATACTTCTTCGTCATGTTAAACACGCGATTGACCAGATTGCCCCAGGTGTTCGCGAGCTCGTTATTGTATACCTGCACCATGCGCTCCATGCTGATCGAACCATCATGGCCGAATTGCACGTCGCTCATGAAGTAATAACGATACGCATCAACGCCGAACACACGCACCATGTCCTGCGGCGAAAGCGCGTTGCCCGTGGATTTGGACATCTTTTCGCCCTTGGTCAGCAAAAAGCCATGGCCGAACACGGTGTGCGCAGGCTCCAGGCCAGCGGCAAGCAGCATGGCAGGCCAAATGACGCAGTGGAAACGCGTGATA
>CADBQL010000069.1 GCA_902796815.1 uncultured Coriobacteriaceae bacterium
AAGCGTTATAGTGGCAAGGGTAAGAAAGATGCATTTGCGTTATAGTCGGAAATGCGAAAAAACGAGCTGCCGACTGATAGAAAGGAATCTTAATGGAAATCGTAGTCAAGCAAGAGGGAACGCCGTTCATCTTTGCGCTGGTGGGTCGCTTGGATACCAACACTTCGCCGCAGCTCGACGAGTACGCTACGCAGCTGGCGTCGAAGAATATTACCGATATCGTCGTGGATATGGCCGACTGCGACTTCGTTTCATCCGCCGGCCTGCGCGTTATCGTTGCAATGCAGAAGCGCGCTGCTAAGGGTGGCTCGCTCGTGTTCCGTAACGTGGTCCCCGATGTCATGGACGTGTTTCAGATGACTGGTTTCGACAAGATTCTGACCATCGAGTAGTTTTGCGTTATAAGTAATGTTTTTCCAAAAATGAAAATGTGAATAGTTGCTATTCACAGGGGTTCGCAAATCTCGCAAAACCCCAGGTGAGAGCGCGCATCGGCAAGCCCTTCGTAGTTTTAGAAGATTTAAGCTTGTGTCTGCGGAATTGCCGATATCGCGCCCTCATCTGGGGTTTTGCTATGGAATTCCGCTTACACAGTGAACTGTAACTGTGAATAGGAGAGGGTGGTCCCCTTTCTGCAGCTGCTTGCACTCTGTTCTGCTATAGTGGTAGCTTCACAATCTTGAAAGGCCAGGTGTTTCACTATGGAAGAGCAGGAGAAATTCAAGCTTTACGAGCTTTTCAATAGCATTAACTCGGTCGATCCGCATATGTTCGAGCGCTTCGACGTCAAGCGCGGACTGCGCAACGCCGATGGCACCGGCGTGCTGGCGGGTGTGACGAATATCTCGAACGTGCACGGTTATCTGATTTCTGATGACGTTAAGATTCCTGATGAAGGCTCCCTGCTCTATCGTGGCTACGAGTTGAGCGACTTGTTGAACATCGATGACGAGGGGCGGCGTTATAACTACGAGGAAATCGTATATCTGCTGCTCATGGGGAATCTTCCTACGCAAGAGCAGCTCGATGGCTTCATATCGGTCATCGATGCCGAGCGCGATTTGCCCGATGGTTTTACCAAGTCCATCATCATGCACGATGTGGCGCCTGACTTGATGAACCTACTCGCGCAGGCGACGCTGCTGCTGTACTCCTACGACAAAAACGCCGAGACGCGCGCGCCCGAGCACGAGATTCACACGGCGCTGAGCGTAATTTCGCGCCTTCCGCGCATCATGGTGCTCGCGCATTATTCGAAGAAAGCGCGGTTCGAGCGCGGGTCGATGATCATGCATCCGTTCATTCCCGGAGAGTCGACGGCCGAAACGATTCTTTCGATGCTGCGTCCCGATCGTCAGTATACGCGCGAAGAAGCACGCATGCTCGACATCATGCTGTGCATTCATGCCGAACACGGCGGCGGCAACAACTCGACGTTCACGACGCGCGTGCTTTCATCGGCTGATACCGATCCGTATGCCACGTATTCGGCGGCTATGAGCTCGTTGAAGGGCTTCCGCCATGGCGGGGCGAATCACAAGATTCGCGCCATGCAAGCCGAAGCGAAAGCCCAAATCACCGATTGGGAAGACGACGATCAGATTGCCGAGTATCTGACGCGCGTGGTGAAAAAAGAGGCGTTCGACAAGACGGGTCTCATCTACGGTATGGGGCATGCCGTTTACACGAAGTCCGATCCGCGCGCTGTTATCTGCAAGAGTTTTGCCGAAAAGCTTGCCGTAGGTACCGAGTTCGAGCGGGAGCTCAACTTGCTCAAGTCGATCGAGCGCATTTCGCCCCAGATTCTGCGCGATGTCAAGGGGACCGACAAAGAAATGTGCGCTAACGTCGACATGTACTCGGGTTTTGTTTACGCGATGCTTGGCATTCCCGAGGATCTGTTCACACCGCTGTTCGCCTGCGCGCGCATGGCTGGTTGGGCCGCGCATCGTTTTGAGGAAATCGTGTCGGGCCGCCGCATCATCCGTCCCGCTTACAAGGCCACGTTCTCGTCGCGTCCCCGAACGTACGTGCCCATAAGCGAGCGCTAGAAAACGGTTGTGCTCGCGGCGATGAGTCATGCCCCAGGGGCGCGACTCATCCGATCCGGACGGCGGCGATGAGTCATGCCCCAGGGGCGTGACTCATTGCTGGTGAGGAGAAAAGTTCATGAGCGACGAACGTATCAATAATCTGATTCTGATTGGCATGCCGGGTGCAGGCAAATCGACGCTCGGGGTTGTGCTGGCAAAAATCTTGAACATGGATTTTCTCGACGCCGATCTCGTCATCCAGAAGCAATGTGGCAAAACGTTGCAGCGTATTATCGACGAGGAAGGCGCTGAAGGATTTTTGGCTATTGAACAGGATGTACTCGGCCATATCGAAGCGAGCAATACCGTTATCGCAACGGGCGGGAGCGCCGTTTATTCCGATGCAGCAATGGAGCATCTGCGTTCGATCGGAACGGTTGTCTATCTGAAAATCTCGTACGAATCCCTCATTGAGCGTCTTGGTGACCTGCAGGAACGCGGTGTCGTTCTCAAAGGGGGCGTTTCGATGAGCTTGCGCGATTTGTATGCCGAGCGCATGCCGCTTTATGAGCGCCATGCCGAGGTTGTGGTCAACGTCGACGATCTCAGCATAACTGCCGCTGCCCGTCGTGTTGCGAGCGTCTTTCGCGTGTGAGCCGCACTGGAAGGCGTGACTCACCGCGGGCTCCGCATCGATTAGCTCTGGGCGGCTATTGGGGTTATAGGCCAAAACGTGTTGATGAATCCATTTTCATACACAAGTTGATGTTGGGAAAATCCTACCAGGGCGTTTGCTGCCAGCA
>CADBQL010000070.1 GCA_902796815.1 uncultured Coriobacteriaceae bacterium
GCGTGCATACGTCGTTCAACGAGACCGTGACGTCGACAGAACGTTTGTCGTCATCCGATCCCAACTTGCAGAACATTCCCGTGCGCACCGATTTCGGACGCAAGATCCGCGCTTGTTTTGGAGCGTTGAACCCGGGGGACAAGTTCTTGTCAGCTGACTATTCGCAAATCGAGCTGCGCTTGCTGGCTCATCTGTCGAATGACGAGCATCTTGTGGCGGCGTTCAATTCGGGAGCCGATTTCCACGCGAGCACGGCAGCGCGCGTGTTCGGGGTGGAGATTGACGAGGTCACGCCGCAAATGCGCAGTCGCGCCAAAGCAGTCAATTTCGGCATCGTTTATGGCCAGCAGGCGTTTGGTCTGGCGCAAAGCCTCGAGATTCCCATGGCCGAGGCCAAGGACATGATCGATCGCTATTTCGAGGCGTATCCAGGAGTGCGTTCCTATCTCGACGAAACCGTCGCACAGGCCAAGGATGCGGGTTTTGCCGAAACGATGTTCGGAAGACGCCGCTACATTCCGGAGCTTTCGGCGCGCAATGCCGTGCAGCGTGGGTTTGGCGAGCGCACGGCAATGAACCATCCCATGCAAGGCAGTGCTGCCGACATCATCAAGATGGCCATGAACGAAGTGGCACGCCGCCTGCTCGTCGAAGGCTTCGAAGCCAAGCTGTTGCTGCAAGTGCACGACGAGCTCGACTTTTCGGTGCCGTCGGGCGAAATCGAGCGGTTGAGCGCTCTGGTCAAAGATGTGATGGAAAACGTCGTCGAACTGCGCGTTCCGCTCATCGCCGATGTTTCCTGGGGTCGCACCTGGGCAGAGGCGCATTAACGGGATAGGGAAAACCTCTGTCCCATTTCGTCCTCGCCGGCCGCATGTCACAAAACCTGATGAACTGTCCTATTTCGATAGCTGGCATGCGTATATGGTGATTACGCCTGCGCGGCACGGGGGCTTCTGATGCGGTATCATGGAAAGCTCAAACATGGAGGCGACAGCTTGCGCGTCGCTGTAACGAAAACGAGGTTCGCATGCCCATACGCATACCAGATGCACTGCCCGCAACCGATCAGCTGGCGAGCGAGAATATTTTTGTCATGACAGAATATCGCGCTATGCACCAGGACATTCGTCCCTTGCGTGTGGCGCTTTTGAACCTTATGCCGACCAAGATCGCGACGGAGACACAGATCCTGCGCAAGCTTTCGAACACGCCGCTCCAGATTGAGATCACATTGCTGCGCATGGCAAGCCATGATTCTAAAAACGTATCCGAGCAGCATCTCGAGACGTTTTACCGCACATTCGACGAAATCTCGTCGAAGCACTTCGACGGCATGATCATCACCGGGGCGCCCGTTGAGCTTCTCGATTTTGAAGAAGTCGATTACTGGCCGGAGCTCTGCGACATCATGGAATGGTCGCGCACACACGTGCATTCAACGCTGCACATCTGCTGGGGTGCACAGGCCGGCATCTACTATCACTACGGCATCCGCAAGCACGAGCTGCAGGAAAAAATGTCTGGCGTGTTCGAGCATCGCCAGGTGAAACCGACGTCCCCTCTGATGCGCGGTTTTGACGATTTGTTCTGGGCTCCGCATTCGCGCTATACCGAAGTGCACGCCGAAGATATCGAGAACCATCCTCATCTGGAGCTGCTTGCGGTGTCTGACGAGGCGGGCGTTTATATTGCCAAGAGCACGAACAGCAGGCATTTCTTCGTTTTTGGTCATCCGGAGTATGACCGTGCAACGCTCAATGGTGAGTACGAGCGCGATACAGCGCGCGGCCTTGACATCGCGGTGCCGGCTCACTACTATCCCGGCGACGATCCAGCCAATCCTCCCCGTGCTAACTGGCGCGCGCACGCTCAGCTCCTCTACACGAATTGGCTAAACTACTATGTGTACCAGACGACGCCCTATGACGTGGAACGAGCAGGCGAAGTCGAAACGAGCAAAATTGCCGAAGCAGCCGATTACGAAGCAAAGCTGAGTGGGCACAACGCTCAAGTTGCTGCTGCGTTTCTACCCGCCGAGGTGACAGATCCTCGCGCTCCTTTCCGCATGATGCCCAAGCCCGCAAAGCCAGCTCGACCGGTTGCGGCGCCTGCTTCTGAGTTCTTGCGTGCCGAAAACGAAGATGATGACGGCTACGATCCGTATTCAGATCGCCGCGAGGAACCTCCACTGTTCGAGCCCGATCCCTGGCGTTAGCACGGTAGCGATTCGAGTCTTGTGAGCGGGCATCGCCCTCCCCGAAATCGTCCAAAGAAATGACCCTGCACTGCTGCTTATGCAAATAGTGTACATATTTTCAAGATGGCGAAATGCGACCTGGGCAAATGCGGAGCGTTACGAAAAATATGTACACTAATGATGCGCGCCTTCGCGCAAGTGCGTATTTTTTAGACGGACACCCCTGGAGTGAGTATCGCCCCTGGGGCGTGACTCATTCTCGGGTGAGCTTTGCCCCAGGGGCGTGGTTAATTGATGACTAAAATTATCGAAATATAAGGTGAAAGCCTTTTCGAATCATGACAAAATGGCAACAAGCCCTCAGGAATCGCGTGATTTTTCTCATTGTCGGCGCATGGGTATGCCAAGAATGTCATACTGGATTAATCCATAAACACGCAACAGAATCGGAGCTCGTGGATGCTTCAGCTTCGTAACATCTGCAAGTCATATACGACGGGCAACTTCACACAGAAGGCGCTCGATAACGTTTCGGTGTCATTCAGGGACAACGAGTTCGTAGCTATTCTCGGCCCGAGCGGTTCGGGAAAGACGACGCTGCTCAACATCGTCGGCGGCTTGGATCATTACGACTCAGGCGACTTGGTCATCGATGGTGTTTCGACGAAGAAGTACAAGGACCGCGACTGGGATACGTACCGCAACAATCGCATTGGCTTCGTCTTTCAGAGCTACAACTTGATTCCTCATCAGACCGTGCTTGCCAATGTCGAGCTCGCACTCACGCTTTCGGGTGTGTCGCGGACGGAGCGCCGCGAACGAGCCCGAGAGGCGCTTGAACGCGTGGGCCTCGGTGAGCATATGGACAAGAAGCCCTCGCAGATGTCGGGCGGTCAAATGCAGCGCGTGGCTATCGCCCGTGCGCTCATCAACGATCCCGAAATCCTGCTTGCAGACGAACCGACCGGCGCGCTGGATTCGAAGACGAGCGTGCAGATCATGGATTTGCTGACCGAAATTGCCGAGGATCGCCTCGTCGTTATGGTCACCCACAATCCCGAACTCGCAGAGGAATACGCTACGCGCATCATCAATCTCGCAGATGGCGTGATTCGCTCGGATACCGACCCTTACGAGCCGACGCAAAGCGAAATCGCTGCGGTCCAGGCGAAGCCTCCGCGCCGTACGAGCATGTCGTTTTTGACGGCGCTGTCGCTTTCGGCGAACAACTTGATGACGAAGAAAGGCCGTACGATTATGACCGCCATTGCGGGCTCGATCGGCATCATCGGCATTGCTGCCATTCTTTCGCTGGCCAACGGCGTGAACAACTACATCAAGACCGTTGAGGAGGAAACGCTTTCGGTTTATCCTCTGCAGATCATGTCGACGGGATTCGATTTTACGACGATGCTTGTGGGCATGGGCGGTGCGAGCAATGACGACTCCGAGGACGCCGACAGTAGCCAAGAAGACTCGTCGTTGAGACAAGAGATCACCGGAGAGCTCGGCGAGGGTGAAATCGGCGAGGCGCGCATGATCTCGCGCATGTTCGCGAGTTTTGGTAACAACGACCTTGCAGCGCTCAAGGAGTATTTCGATAGCGGCGAGAGCGACATAGATCAGTACGTGAGCAGCATCTATTACGAGTACGCCGTTACACCTCAGATTTTTGATGCGAATACGAAGAAGGGCGTCCGCCAGGTCAATCCCGATACGTCGTTCTCATCGCTCGGCATCGGATCGGGCGTTTCGTCAAACTCCATTATGTCGATGTCGATGTCGACCGATATGTTCTCCGAGATGATGGAAAGCGATGTCGTCGCAAATCAATACGATGTTGTTGCGGGTCATTGGCCCGAGAAAGACAACGAGCTTGTGCTCGTCCTCTCGCAGACGGGTCGCATCAGCGATTTCATGTCCTATGTGCTCGGCCTGCGCGATGCCGAAGAGCTCAAGAAGATGGTTAAGCAGTTTACCGATGAGGAAGAAGTCGATGTCGATGACGACGCGATCACCATCAAGTACGACGATGTGCTCGGCATGAAGTTCAAGCTTGTCAACGCCGTTGATTATTACAAGCATGATGCCGAGCGCAATGTCTGGATCGACAAATCCGACGACAAGAAGTTCATGAAAAAGGCGGTCGAGGCTGGCGAGGACCTTGTCATTGCTGGCATTGTTCGGCCTAAGCCCGAAGCTAACGCGTTGGCCTTGACCATGGGGCTGTACTACCCCCAAGGCCTCACGCGTCACCTTGTCAAGAATGCTGCCAATTCCGAAATCGTCAAAGACCAGCTTGCGCACCCCAAAATCGACGTGTTCAGCGGCAAGTCCTTCGACGACCTCGAAGATGAGAAAAAGGACGAGTTCGATATGAGCTCGCTATTCACAATCGACGAAGACGCCATCCAGGCGGCGTTCAAGTTCGATGCGAGCGCGTTTGATATGTCAGGGATGGATTTCTCGAAACTTGATTTATCGGGGATGGACATGTCGAACATGGATTTCTCGTCGCTCGATTTGTCGCAGCTCGATTTTTCGGGCATGGATTTCTCGCAGCTCGACTTCTCGCAGCTCGACCTTCCTCAGCTAGATCCCTCGACGATGAATTCCGAAGATTTTGACCCGTCGAAGATGGGAATCGAACCTCCCGATTTGTCGGGGATTTCGCTGGATGCGCCCGAGGTTTCGGGAGAAAAGATTCGCGATGCCGTCATGCCCGGCGTGACCGACGAGCAGCTTGCCGAAGCGCTCAGGAGCGTCGACGTAAAGGTGACCGACCAGGACGCTTTGAATAGCGTTGCAGCTGACCTTGGCAAACAATATGCGTTGTGGCAGGTTGCGAACCCCAAGGGAAGCGTGACGGACTTCTTGGCGCAGACAGACCTAACAGGTTATATCGACAAGGTCGTCAACGCGGTCGATACCCAAGACATCGCACATCAGCTCAACCAAAAGCTTGCCGATCTTATGAACACGTCGGAAGACAACGTGAACCAAGAACTTGTGAACCGCGTGTTCAGCGCTTATATCGAACAGATGCCTGAGAGTACGAAACAGCAGCTCAGAGATATCATGAGCAAGTATACGACTGAGATGATCAGCAAGTACATTACCGAGGTTCTCGCACCTGCCTTAACCAATAATATCGGTACGTCTATACAAGATGCAGTGAAGCAATATGCCGACGCCATTTCCGCGGTTCTGCAGAAGCAGATAGCTTCGATGATGGAAAAGGCGATGGGCGAGCTTGCAACTACAATCGGAAGCGCCATAGGTAGCGCATTGCAGCAAGCGATGGGCGGGTTCGATTCCGGCTCGTTTGCCGACTCGTTCGCCAATGCATTCTCGTTTGACGAAGATGCGTTTGCTAAGGCATTCAAATTTGACATGGACGAAGAAGAGCTCACCGAGCTCATGATGTCGATGATGCGCGTCGAAGAGCACTCCTACGACAACAATCTCAAAAAGCTCGGGTACGCCGAGTTCAGCAAGCCGTCAGAAATCAGCATCTATCCGCTTGACTTCGAGAGCAAGGAACATGTCATACAGATTCTCGACGGCTACAACGATCGCATGCGCTCGATCGATGAGGACAAGGTGATCTCCTATACCGACCTCGTGGGGACGCTCATGGATTCGGTGACGACGATCGTGAACATGATCTCCTATGTGCTGATCGCGTTTGTGGCGATTTCGCTCATCGTGTCATCGATCATGATCGGTGTAATCACGTACATCTCGGTGCTCGAACGCAAGAAGGAAATCGGCATCCTGCGCTCAATCGGAGCGTCGAAGGGCGATATCAGCCGTGTGTTCAATGCCGAAACGGTCATCGAGGGCCTGATTGCGGGCTTGCTCGGCGTCGGTACGACGGCACTCTGCTGCATCCCCGCCAACGCCATCGTCTACAGCATGTTCGACGTCCCCAACGTGGCGCTCTTGCCTCCCGCTGCCGCTGGCATCCTTGTCGCGATCAGCGTGTTCTTGACGTTTGTGGCTGGATTGATCCCGTCTCGCTCTGCGAGCCGCAAGGACCCGGTGGAGGCTTTGCGTAGCGAATAAACTCAAAAGAGCCGTTGGCGTTTCGCCCACGAAACCACCATATTTGTGCGTTGACTTGGGGCGCAGGCGCTGGTAAAGTACTTTCTTGCGCTAAAAGCGCACATGCGCGTTTTGGCAATGCACTGATGGCACGTTTTCACCCTTACGTGTCGTCGTGTTGGAACTGTTCTAACGAAGCAAGGAGAACATTACATGTACGCAGTTGTAAAAACGGGTGGCAAGCAGTATAAGGTCGAGCCGGGCACGGTGCTGAGCATCGAGAAGCTCGTTGCCGAGGTTGGCGACGAGGTTGAGCTTCCGGTTATCTTCGTTTCGGATGGAGAGACGATTGAGGCGGATCCGACCAAGGCTGCAGCCACGAAGGTTGTCGCGAAGGTTCTTGACCAGTACAAGGGCAAGAAGCAGCTCGTCTTCAAGTTCAAGAAGCGCAAGGGTTACAAGAAGCTCAACGGTCATCGCCAGCAGCTCACCCGCGTCCGCATCATCGCCGTCGGCGATCAGAAGTGGGAAAAGAAAGCAGCGCCTGCGGCCGAGAAGGCCGACGAAGCCGCTTCCGAGGAATAACGAAAGGGGCGATTCCTAATGGCACATAAGAAGGGTCTCGGTTCTTCCCGTAACGGCCGCGATTCTCACGCACAGCGACTTGGCGTGAAGAAGTTCGCCGGCGAGTACGTAAAGGCTGGCAACATCATCGTGCGTCAGCGCGGTACGAAATTCCATCCTGGCGAGAACGTCGGTCGCGGTAAGGACGACACGCTGTTCGCCAAGTGCGAAGGCCACCTGGTGTTCACAAAGGGCGTCAAGCGCCGCATCCATGTGAAGCCGCTCGAAGCCGAACAGGCCGAAGCATAATCGACACGTTGAATGCGAAAGCCCTCCTTCACGGAGGGCTTTTGTTGTTTTAGACTGTGTTTGAGCAGGTGATGGTTTAGGGGTTGCCTTGGGTAGCTCAGGTGAGTACCAGGGCGCTTGCGCTACTCATTCCGTTGGGCTGCAGGAAGGCCCTGACACTCATTGATGGTGTTGTGGCGTAGGGAAAGACTATGTTTGGAGAGCCGCGATGTTTGTAGACAAGGTAAACATCCATGTGAAAGGCGGCGATGGCGGCGCGGGATGCATGTCGTTTCGTCGCGAGGCGCACGTGCCCAAGGGCGGTCCCGACGGCGGTGACGGCGGGCATGGCGGTGACGTGATCGTGCGTGCCGACGCGAGCGTTTCGTCGCTGATCGATTACCGGTTCAAGCATCATTTCAAAGCACAGCGCGGCACGCACGGCAAGGGCAGCCGGATGCATGGCGCTCGCGGCGAGGACCTGGTGCTCAAAGTGCCAGTTGGCACGGTCGTGCGAGAATACGACGAAGAGACGAAAGAGACCGGCGAGCTTATTGCCGACTTGACGCACGACGGCGAACAGGTCGTGGTGATGTCGGGAGGCATGGGCGGTCGCGGAAACATCCACTTCGTGACTTCGACTCGTCGGGCGCCCGCATTTGCCGAGCTTGGCGAACCGGCGGGTGAAGGTTGGATTCAGCTCGAGATGAAACTCATGGCTGACGCCGCCCTCGTGGGTATGCCGTCTGCAGGTAAGTCCTCGTTGATTTCCAAGATTTCGGCGGCGCGCCCGAAGATTGCCAACTATCCGTTCACGACGCTCGTACCCAATCTGGGTGTTGCCCTGACTTCGGATGACTATAGTTTTGTCGTAGCCGACGTCCCGGGGCTCATCGAAGGGGCACATGAAGGACGCGGGCTCGGGCACGAGTTCCTGCGCCATATCGAGCGCACGGCGCTCATCGTGCACATCGTCGATTTGACAGGTGACTGGGAAGGGCGCGATCCGCTCAATGATTACGAGATTATAAATCGGGAGCTCGCCCTCTACGCCGATGAGCTGGGAAGCCGTCCTCGTATCGTCGTGGCGAACAAAATTGACATGCCGGGCACCGACGAGGTGTGCCAAAAGCTCGCCGAGCGCGTGCGGGCCGATTCGATTGCCGCAGCAGGTGGCGACGAGTTTGCCGACAGTCCAATCGACCCCAAGTTGTACCGCATAAGCGCGCTGACTGGTGCCGGTGTCGACAGTCTGAAGAATGCCATTGGCGCTAAGGTGCGCGAATTGCGCGAAGCTGCGCGTGAGCAAGAGGCTCAGACGGCTCAGTTCGACTACGTATGGGAGCACAAGCGCGAGACGCGCGACGCGAAGTTCGAAGTGGTTCAGCTTTCGGAGCACGTGTTTCGCGTCGTTGGCCCGCGCGTGGAACGCATGGTTGTGCAGACCGATTGGGAAAACGAGGAGGCCATCGCGTTTCTGCAGCATCGTTTCAAGCGCATGGGCGTTGACAAGGCTCTCGATGCTGCTGGCGCCTATGATGGAGACGAAATCCGCATCGTGGGCTATGCCTTCGAATACGAATCGGCGCGTATGGCAGACGACATGTTCGAAGAGCTGGAAGATTAGCCGCCAACACGGCGTCATGTAATAATGTCATCGAGAAAAGCAAAAGGGTCAACGTGGTGTTCGTGACTTTTGCGCACGAGATTGGTTCCTCTGTGTGAAAATGCACCGAGGGGCTATCCTCGTATATGTTCGGAATGGAGGGGCGCATGAAGCGCTTGGTGGTAAAAATTGGATCGTCGACGGTGACGACAGGCGAGGGGCGCATCGACCACGCGTACCTCGAAATGTTCGCCCAGCAGGTCGCGCGTGTGCGCGATATGGGCTGGCAGGTCGTCGTAGTGTCATCGGGCGCTATTGCATGTGGGCTTGAACGTCTCGGGATGAGCGGGAAGCGCCCAGATGACATGCCCACGCTGCAGGCGGCTGCCTCTGTCGGGCAGGGATTGTTCGTGTCGGCCTGGGGCGACGCATTTGCTCATAACGGCATATCTTCGTCGCTCGTGCTTTTGACCAGGCGCGACACGGCAGACCGTACAGCGTATCTGCATGCGCGCGACACGCTCGAGCGCTTGCTCGACCTCGGCGTCGTGCCTATCGTGAACGAAAACGATACCGTTTCGGTCGAGCAGATCCGCTTCGGTGACAACGATACGCTCGGGGCGCTCGTGGCCTGCCTGATCAACGCTGACTTGACCGTCATCCTTTCGGACGTCGAAGGTCTTTACAATGGCAATCCCGCTAAAGATCCCAACGCACAGCTCATTACGCGTGTCGAATCAATCGGCCAAGACATCATTTCCGTTGCAGGCGATGCGGGTTCGAAGGTCGGTTCGGGCGGCATGATCACCAAGATCAAGGCGGCGCGGATTCTGGGTATTGCGGGCATTCCGCTCGTGGTCTGCTCGGGTCGCCGCGAAAACGCCGTCATCGACGCTGTGGAGGGGCGCGAAGTGGGTACGTTGTTCGCCGTCGGGCACAAGCCTCACGAGATTACCCCTCGAAAGCTCTGGATCGCGCTCGGCGATTCCGCGCGCGGCGTCCTCACGGTCGACGATGGCGCCAAGCAGGCGTTGGAGAAGCGGGGCAGCTCGCTTTTGGTCGTCGGCGTTTCGCAGGTCGAAGGCAAGTTCGACCAAGGAGACATCGTCGACATCAAGGATAAGTCGGGTCACCTCTTCGCGCGCGGGCGTGTGTCTGCGAGTCGTGACGAGGCGGAACTTGCCATGGGCAGGTCTCGCGAGCAGTTGCTCGCCAACCGACTGCTGGCCGAAATGGCCGACAAGCCCCTCGTCCATCGCGATGAGCTGGTAGTGTTTGAGTAGAGCATGACAAGAAGTCGGGTTTTTTGTCATTAAGCAATTTGATCATCGATTGTGCAAACGACATGTACAGGTGACCGTGCGTTTGGCGCATGATTAATTTGTCATGTGATAGGAAACCGCCTCAACATCATGCGGAATGAGACGGGTGTGTTCGCATGGAGAAGGTTTGCAAACGCTTCAACGATTTGGGCGTCGATGGCGCTGAAGCACGATTGGGACTCATGGGAGGAACGTTCGATCCGATTCACATCGGGCATCTGCGCGTTGCAGAAGAGATGAGGCTCGCGCTCGAACTCGATGCGGTCGTGTTCATTCCTACGGGAAATCCTGTTTTCAAAAAGGACCAGCGGGTAACTGACGCGCGCACGCGCCTCGAGATGTGCTGGCGTGCCGTAGAGGGTAATCCACACTTCGACGTGAGCGCGATTGAGGTCGAGCGCGAGGGGCTCACGTTCACGGTCGATACGTTGCGCGAGTTGCGCACGCGTTTTCCCGAAAACGTTAAATTGTTCTTTATCGTGGGCTCGGACACGGCGAGCACGGTTGCCAAATGGCGCAGCGTCCAGGAAGTTGCCCAACTCGCAAGCCTTGCCGTTGCCGCAGGTCGTCCAGGTTCGGCAGGCGGCCCCGAGCTCGAGCGCTCGATTCTGGAAGCTGCGCCGTTCGATTTGCATATCGTTAACGTCTCACCCATTAAAGTTGCGTCGCGCGAGTTGCGGGAGGCGCTTGAGGCGGGCGATCCATGCCGTTATCTCATTCCAGACCAGGTAAGCGCATTCATTCGCGAGCGAGGACTCTATGTGGGCCCTTCAGGGCGCTTTGGCTGTGCGGTTGCGAAAGGGAATGTGCGCGTTGAACCGGCTGGATTCGAGGAAGTAGAAAAGGCGCAAGCAAGCGAACTGGCGCGGGAGGCCAACATGGCTGATTCGGCTGACGGATCGCAAGATGCCTGCGAGCTCGATTCCCCTCCGGTTTTGGGGAAAGCCTTCTTCAAAGCCCGCAAGCGTGAGTTGCGGGAGCGTGTAAGTCCAAAGCGATTCAAGCATAGCTTGGGTGTATCGAGTGCGTGCGAGGAGCTTGCAACGTCTTATGGCATCGATGTGCGCAAGGCGCGCTTGGCAGGTTTGCTCCACGATTGGGATAAGGGGATGGACGACGACCAAGCTCGCGCGCGCGTGGTAGAGCTTCACATGGAAGACGAGGTCGACCCCTGGATTGTTGAGCATATGCCGCGCGTTTTGCATGGCTATACGGCCGCTCGGGCGCTCGCACGGGATTTTCCGCAGATTCCCGAGGACGTGCTGCAGGCAATCGATCGCCATACGACTGCCGCCGAAAACATGTCGCCGCTCGACATGGTGCTCTACATCGCCGATGCAATCGAGCCGAGCCGTACGTTCGGGCGCATCCAGGAACTGCGCGAAGCCGTCGGAA
>CADBQL010000071.1 GCA_902796815.1 uncultured Coriobacteriaceae bacterium
ATCGGTGGCATAGACAGCCCTTACAATTCAGGTGAGGATATCCATCCCATCACCGAAGCTGAGGCCAATGCCTGGCTTGAGGATTAGCTGTTTCCGCAGTTGAAAGGCGCCGAGTTGTTGCATCGATAGCCGCCCCTTCGCGGGGCGGCTCTTCTTTTTTGAGGCGTGTACCTGGGGCAATGAGCCGCGCCTCTGGAGTGAGTCGCGCCCCAGGGGCAAAACTCATCGGGCAATGAGTCGCGCCCCAGGGGCAAAACTCATCGGGCAATGAGTCGCGCCCCAGGGGCAAAACTCATTCGGAGGCGTGCTTGCGCAACTCCCTGAGCTGCTCGAGTCGGGCTTTGAAGAGGCCTTCGCGACCCTCCTCGGTCGGGGTATAGTACTCGGTGCCGACGAGGGAGTCGGGGAGGCATTGCATGTCGGCGGCGACTTTTCCCTCCATATCGTGGGCGTATTGGTAGCCGCTGCCGTATCCTAAATCCTTCATCAGGCGCGTCGGCGCATTGCGGATGACGAGCGGCACGGGCTCGGCCATCGTGGTGAGGGCGTCGGCTTTGGCGCGCAGGTACGCAACTTCCATGCTGTTCGATTTTGGCGCGAGCGAAAGGTACACGACCGCTTCGGTCAGATGCACCGAGCATTCGGGCATGCCGATGAAATGGCAGGCATGGAACGCGTTCACGGCAACGTTGAGCGCGTTCGTGTCGGCAAGCCCCACGTCTTCAGAGGCGAAACGCGTTATGCGCCGTGCGATGTAAAGCGGGTCTTCGCCGGCCTCGAGCATGCGGGCAAGCCAATAGACGGCTGCGTCGGGATCGGAATTACGCATCGACTTGTGCAGCGCGCTGATGATGTTGTAGTGTTCTTCGCCCATCTTGTCGTAGAGCAAGCTCTTCTGAGATGTGCACTGTTCGACGACCTCGGGCGTGACGGTGACGGTGCTTCCGTCGTCGTCGCCGTTGAGCACGACCATCTCGAGGGTCGAAAGCGCTGTGCGCGCATCGCCATTGCTGAAACGGGCAATCGCGAGCAACAGCTCATTGTCGAGCACGACATGCTGCTCGCCGAAACCGCGTGGGTCGTCGAGCGCGCGGCGCAGGAGGCTCGCGATTTCGTCTTCTGAAAGCGCCTTGAGCACGAACACCTTGCAACGCGAAAGGAGGGCGCCGTTGACCTCAAACGACGGGTTTTCGGTCGTGGCACCGATGAGCGTGATTGCGCCTTTTTCCACGAAGGGGAGGAAGGCGTCTTGCTGCGCCTTGTTGAAACGGTGAATCTCGTCGATGAACACGATCGTGCGAGCGCCGGCGCGGCTCTTGGCGTCGGCGCGCTTCATGATCTCGCGGATTTCCTTGATGCCGCTCGTCACTGCGGAGAAATCGACGAACGTCGCTTTAGTTTGGTGAGCGATGACGCGCGCGAGCGTCGTCTTTCCAACGCCCGGCGGTCCCCAGAAAATCATGGACTGTACCTGGTCGGCTTCGATGATGCGCCGAAGCACCTTGCCAGGTCCGATGAGGTGCTGCTGGCCTGCAACCTCGTCGAGCGTGCGCGGCCTCATGCGCGCGGCGAGCGGTCCTCCCATCGTGGCTGTTTCTTCGTCGCGCTCTTCGGCGGGTTCGTCGTATTCTTCGAATGAAAGCTGCATGAATCTCCATTTCATTGTTGGCGAGTCACATTTCCGGATGAGTTTTGCCCCAGGGGCATGACTCATCGGGGAAGCCCCAGTGCGGGATGATTCGCGCCCCCGGATGAGTCACACCCCAGGGGCAAAACTCATCTCGCCCACGGTATCGCTCATTCGTCGTTGAGTTGCGCTTGGGTCACGGCTTGCCTGTAAGCGGCTACTCGGACGGCCAGTTGACGAGGCGCTCGCGGCAGGCGGCCATAGCGGCGAGCTCCTCTTCCGAAAGCGTCGGGAACTGCGGGTCGCAATCCTGGAGCACCTTGACAACGGCCTCGCTCACGAGCCAGCGTGCGAACCATTTCTGATCAGCCGGAATGACGTACCACGGTGCATGCTCGGTGCTCGTCTTGGCGATACACTGTTCGAACGCATCCATATATTGAGGCCACAGTGCGCGTTCGTCCAAATCACCGGCCGAAAACTTCCAGTTCTTTGCGGGCTCGTCGATGCGCGCGAGGAAGCGTTTCTTCTGCTCCTCGAGTCCGATGTTCAAAAAGACCTTGAGCAGGCGATAGCCGTTCTCGTACAAGTATTCCTCGAAATTGCGAATCTGGCGATAGCGCATGTCGAAAAACGCATCTTCGGGACCCTCGAGGCACCGCTTGGGCATGTCATAGGTTGCGCGCAGGTTTTTCACACGTACAACCAGCACGTCCTCGTAATATGAGCGGTTGAAGATGGCGATGCTGCCACGTTGGGGGAGGTTTTTGATTGCACGCCACAGGTAGTCGTGCGCGAGCTCCTCCTTCGAAGGCGTTTTGAAACTGTAGACCGAGCAACCCTGCGGGTTTACGCCGCTCATGACATGCTTGATCGTCGAATCTTTTCCGGCTGCATCCATGGCCTGCAGCATGATGACGACGCCTTCGCGTCCGTCGGCGTAGAGCTTTTCTTGCAGTTCGGCCATAAGTGCAGTGTTCGCGGCCGTCAACTCTGTGTACTCGGCTTTTCTCTTCTTGTCGGCTTTCGCCGAGGTGGGGTAGTCCGAGAGCTTGAACGTCTTCGATCCATCGTAGCAGCAGTCTTCAAGTTTCATGCGCGTCTCCTTAGGCCTCAGTTTTGTCGCAAGCGTGCGTGCGGACAGACGCATGCGGAAAGGTCCTCATGCGACTATGCCGCGATTCTAGCACGAACGCTGCAGTCGCGGCCTGCCGGGAAAGCAGGATGAGACAGGCCTTTGCACTCCGTGCAATTCCTCCGAGTTTGGTTGCTCATTGGCTGCCAAACTCGGGTATCTCCGTTTATTATTGTTTATTAATACTTGTCGACGTGCGGATATGCTAAGCTTCAAAAACAAGGCCGACAAAGTGTGCAGCTGTCGAAAGGATTCAAAATGGGAACCATCGAAGCGTGTGTGCGTGAAATCCCCATGGATCAGCTCAAAAATGCCGAAGAATTCACGCTCGAGTCGCTGCATATGGATCGGGATCGCGTTATACAGCGGTACGCAGAAACATACGAGGATACCCTCGAGCGGTGTTTCAAGGAACTCAAATGCCAGGGCTTGTACAAGCCTTTCGCAATCATCGCGCGAAATGACGACGAGATTCAGCTTGAAGGCGGTTTCACCCTCAAGAGCAAGGTGCTTGCAGATGCTCTGAGCCTAGCCGATGAGGTTGTGGCCTATG
>CADBQL010000072.1 GCA_902796815.1 uncultured Coriobacteriaceae bacterium
AATAAAAAAGCGGAGGGATTAACCCTCCGCTCATTCGTAGAAAAAGACTGAGGGTTAGACCCCTCGCTCATTCGTTTTTATCGGCCTTTGGCCATCTTGGCGGCGATTTCCTCGGCGGAAAGCTGCTTCTCCTCGAAGATCTCGTCGGAATCGAGGCCGAAAGCTGTATGCAACACGCGCACGGCATCTGCTACCTGAGCACCGTCAACCACGACGGACAAGCGGATGGGCGATGTCGAAATGGCCAGGATGTTGATGCCTGCATCACCGAGTACGGTAAACGCCTTGGCGGCAACGCCGGGAGTTGAGCGCATGCCCGTACCGACGAGACTCACCTTGCCGATAGAATCGTCGATGGCAACTTCACGTGCGTTAATCTGAGGAATCACGCGATCGAGCGTTTCCTTGGCACGACCCATATCGGCAGCTGGGCATGTGAACGAGATATCGGTTTTTCCATCCTCGGAAATGTTCTGGATGATCATATCGGTATTGACCGAATTGCCCGCAAGTGCGCTGAAGAGTCGTGCCGCGATGCCCGTCGCATCGGGCACGCCGCGAATTGTGACTTTAACCTCGGATGTATCGTGTGCGATGCCGGTGATGACGGCTTCCTCCATCATGTCGCATGCCTCCTTGACGTACGTGCCCTCGGCATCGCTGAATGCCGAACGCGAATGAATGACCACATTGAATTTGCGTGCGAATTCTACGGCGCGCATCTGCAAAACGCCCGAACCGGCACCTGCCATTTCGAGCATATCGTCGTAGCTGATCTCGTCGAGCTTACGCGCATGAGGACAGATGCGAGGATCAGCCGAATAGACTCCATCTACATCCGAATAGATTTCGCATACATCGGCATTGATTGCCCAAGCCACGGCTACGGCAGTTGTATCTGAGCCACCGCGACCGAGCGTGGTGATATCACCCTTTTCATCAATACCCTGAAAACCTGCGACTACGGGAATGAACCCGTTATCGAGCGCTTCCAGGATGCGTTTCGAATCGACGCTGACGATCTTCGCCTTGTTATGCGTGGTATCAGTCACGATACCAGCTTGTCGACCAGTAAAACTCATGGCCTGATATCCACGCGCATCAATAGCCATGGCCAAAAGTGACATGCTCACTTGTTCCCCTGTGGAAAGCAGGCGATCCATCTCACGTGTCGGCGGGTGGTCATTTACGGCAGCTGCAAGCCCTACGAGCTCATCGGTCGTTTTTCCCATAGCCGAAACCACGGCCACAACCTGATGACCCGCTTGCTTGCGAGCGATGAGGCGTTTCGCAACATTGCGAATACGTTCGGGAGACGCAACTGAAGTCCCCCCAAACTTACAGACGATTAACGACATAGTTCACTTTCATATCGGGTTTACATGCGAAAACAACTATAGCAAATCGCCCCGCACAAAAACGGGCGGGGCGCTTGTCTTCGTCAAATGGAAATGAGTTATGCCCCTGGGGCACAACTCATTAAAGGGCAGAACTTATCGCCTTTAAGCGTTCTTTAGCATAATGGCGGCCATAGTATCGGCAACTTCTTCACATGAGTCGACCGTTGCCTCCAAGCGATCGAAAAGACGAGACCAAACCTCAACATGAATGGCACGATCGGCCTCTGCAGTGTAAAGAGAGCGGATGACGCGCACATGCAGATCGTCTGCTTGCTCTTCGAGGTCATTGACGTCTTGCACCATGGAGCGAATCTTTTTGACTTTCTTGAACTCGCGGAAAGAATCCATCGATTTGCTGAGCGCTTTGAGGCTCTTCTTGATAATGGTGGCAAACTCTATTGCCTGAGGATGCATCTCATGAATGTCAAACATATAGAAACGCTGGATGATACCCTCAATGTTGTCAGTGACATCATCAAGACGCTGCGCAAGTTCAACGATATCGCCGCGCTCGATAGGAGTGATGAAATCGGTTGATACCGACGTGCGAATCTCATGATTCACCATGTCTCCTCGATGCTCTATAAGATGAGCTTCTTCGAGCAATGGCTCGAGCGATTCGGAAGACTCAAAGGTCTCTATCGCCTTAATCAAAACGTCTGCTTCTTCAGCAGCCACTTCCGCTTGTTCCTTAAACGCGTCGAAGTAGTTAAACTTGTTCTTCTTCGCCATTACAACTCCTCGTCGACTTGGATATAACCTCGACTATTCTACCGTAGAATGAGTCACGCCCCAGGGGCAAGACTCATTCTACTTTTCGAGTGCGTAATTAATGAGAGTTGTACACATTTCCGGGAATGACATACC
>CADBQL010000073.1 GCA_902796815.1 uncultured Coriobacteriaceae bacterium
GCGCAATCGGCAGATGCGCAACCGCGCCTGCCGAGCTCTTGTACGTCGAAGCCTCGACGCGTCCGCTACGTTTGTTGGGGATGATGAGGCCCGATGCGCCGAAACATTCGGCAGAACGAATGATTGCGCCGAGGTTTCCCGAATCGGTGATATGGTCACATACAACAACGAGTGCGCGTCCGTCATGAGCCTCCGCGTAGGCATTTGCGTTTCCGACGATATCGCCGACGCCCACATAGGGAAACGGCTTCGTTTCGGCCATGACGCCCTGATGACTGCCACGCGCAGATTTTTGATCGAGCTCGTCGCGCGGCACGCGGATGACCGGAATCTCACGCTGACGCGCTTTGCGCAGTATGTCCTCGATCATGGGCTCGCGTTTCGCGTTGTCGGCAAGCAGGATCTTCTTCAGAGGTACATCGGTGCGCATCGCTTCGATGACCGGGCGTTTTCCCTCTACATAATCTGACATGGGACTCCTTTTCCCCTTATAATCGCATGTTTAAGAAACGAGTGTAACACGTATGGTGCATATCCTCATGCTTCCGCACGAATGCCCCATGCGACAGGCCAGTCCAACAGCCAACCTTGAGATTTAGACACGTTTCAGACATTTGTGGAGCAGGCCAATCGCTTATGAGCTGGGGCGGCATCGCATATGCCGCCCCACGTTAATTGCTGACCATTTTTCTTAATGACAAAAAACCCGACTTTATGTCATATTACTCGAACAGGATGTCGAACGGATCGACAGCGCCTGCAGCAAGCGCCTCGGCGCACGGCACGAAGGTGCGCTCCAGGTCGTCTAACGCAATATCGCACTTAGCGCCAGTCGAGCGAAGCTTTAGCTCGACCTTTCCATCAGCTAGGCCGCGCTTGCCGACGACGACTTGCAGAGGCCAGCCGATGAGGTCAGCATCCGCAAACTTTACGCCAGCGCGCTCGTTGCGATC
Source organism: uncultured Coriobacteriaceae bacterium (assembly GCA_902796815.1). GTDB lineage: Bacteria > Actinomycetota > Coriobacteriia > Coriobacteriales > Eggerthellaceae > UBA9715. The sequence continues at coordinate 954 of CADBQL010000073.1, forward strand.
ATCGATGGCGACTTCAAAGCCCTGGTCGGCGAGCTTGCCCGCAATCTCTTCCGCAGCAGGCTGCACCAAATCATCGCCGACCGTGAGAGGCACGACGCAAATATGCGCTGGCGCGATAGAAGCAGGCCACATGATACCCGCATCGTCGTGGCGCTGCTCGACGACAGCCGCCATCGAGCGGGAGACGCCCACGCCGTAGCAACCCATAATGAACGGTTTTTCGGTGCCATCCTCATCCATGAACGTCGCGCCCATAGCCTCGGAGTACTTCGTTCCAAGCTGGAAAACCTGGCTGACCTCGATGCCGCGCGCGCCGCCGAGCGGCTTGCCGCATACGGGGCATGCGTCGCCTGGCTTGACCGTGCAAAGATCAGCCCATCCATCCACCTTGAAATCCTCGCCCAAACGCGCGCCTGCCAGATGGTAGCCATCCTCGTTGGCGCCAACAGTCCATTGGGGAATGTCCTTCAAACTACGATCTGCGATCACGGTTGCACTCTCGGGCAAGCCGACAGGACCCATCGAACCTTTGAAGAGACCGTATTCGACCATTTCCTCATCGGTCAACAGTTCGAAGCCCGGTACCTCGCGGTTAATCTTGATCTCGTTAAGCTCGTGATCGCCCGGAACGAAGAGCACGTAGAGCTTTCCGTCTGCACCCTTGCCCGAAAGCGCCTTCATGCATGCTGACTCGGAAATGCCCAAGAAGGAAGCCAGCTCCTCGATCGTATGAACGCCCGGCGTCGAAATCTTTTCCATCGCATCGCGCTCGTACATGCTCGGCGCGCAAATGCACTCGCCTGCCTCGGCGTCGGCCGCATAACCGCACTCGCAATGGACGATTTCGGCTTCGCCATATTCCGCAAGAGCCATGAACTCGCAAGTCACCTTGCCGCCGATCTGCCCCGAATCCGCTTCGACAGGACGCCAAACCATACCCAGACGGTCGCAAATCTTACCGTAGGCTTCACTCATGTCGTCATAGGTCTCTTGCAGGGATTCCTGCGTGGCGTGGAAACTGTAGGCGTCCTTCATCAGGAACTCGCGGCCTCGCATGAGCCCGAAACGCGGTCGAATCTCATCGCGGAACTTGACCTGCGTCTGGTACAGGTTCACCGGCAGCTGTTTGTAGCTTTTTAGCTCATTGCGCACGACGGAGGTGATGAGCTCCTCGTGCGTGGGTCCAAGACAGTACTCAACGCCATGGCGATCGGTCAGACGCGCAAGCTCAGGACCGTAATCATCCCAGCGACCCGACTCGTGCCACAGATCCGCAGGCTGCACGAACGGCATGAGAATCCGTTGAGCGCCAGCATTGTCCATTTCTTCGTTGACGATGGCCTCGACTTTGTTGAGAACGCGCATGCCGAGCGGCAAGAACGTGTAAAGGCCAGCTGCGTTCTTGCGCATCATGCCAGCGCGCAGCAGCAAGCGGTGGCTCGCAAGTTCAGCGTCTGACGGGTCTTCCTTGAGCGTGGGAGCATATGCCTTGCTCATGCGCAGAATATTTTTCATGTCTTTAAATCCCCTTCTTGCTTGGGCGGAATAATCAAGCGATTATTCATTGTACTTGCCAAAACACCTTTTCGCATATCAAACAGAGATATTACACGC
>CADBQL010000074.1 GCA_902796815.1 uncultured Coriobacteriaceae bacterium
CAGATAACAACAAGGGGAAACAATCGCTTTGAAATCGACCGTTTCCCCTGGTCACACATGGAGCCAGCGACAGGAATCGAACCCGCAACCCACTGATTACAAATCAGTTGCTCTACCGTTGAGCCACGCTGGCAAGCACTCAGTTATTGTACGCTAAATGTGATTGGGCGGCAAATGGTAAATTCGGCGAGTTGCTTCAAAAACACCGCTCGTTCGTGTAGCATTCTAGGTAATTTCTGACGATGGGAGGGATGCTGCATGGAGGAGTACAAGCAAGAATTCATCGAGTTCATGGTCGAATCCGATGTATTGAAGTTTGGTGATTTCACGCTCAAGAGCGGACGCAAGTCGCCTTTTTTCATGAATGCGGGAGCGTATGTTACCGGTGACCAACTTCACCGTTTGGGCTTGTACTATGCACGCGCCATCTATGAGACGTTCGGCATCGACTTCGATGTCGTGTTCGGGCCAGCGTACAAGGGGATTCCGCTGTCGGTCATCACGGCCATGGGGATTTCGGAGCTGTATGGCAAGCAGGTGCGCTATTGCTCGAATAGGAAGGAAGCCAAAGACCACGGTGATGCAGGTATCTTGCTCGGTAGTCCTCTCAAGGACGGTGATCGTGTGGTCATGGTCGAGGATGTGACCACGTCGGGCAAATCTATCGACGAGACCTATCCGATCATCATGGCGCAAGCTGCCGTCGAAGTGCGCGGCCTAATGGTGTCGCTCAACCGCCAGGAAGTCGGAAAATCCGGCACGATGAGCGCGTTGGAGGAAGTTAGCAAGACATATGGTTTTCCCACCGCGGCGATTGTGACTATGGGAGAAGTGACCGAGCATCTGCATAACAGAGAATGCGCAGGCCGCGTAGTCATCGACGATGCGTGCAAAGCGGCCATAGACGCGTATTACGAGCAGTACGGCGTTAAGAACTAGAGCGTTTGCATGACCCTCTCTCATGAAGGATATATCGGCGTTTTCGACTCAGGTGTCGGAGGGATAAGCATCTTGCGCGAGCTTGCGCGGGCGCTTCCACACGAGGATTTCTTGTATTTCGGCGATTCAGCGAACGCTCCCTATGGTGAAAAATCGCGTGATCAGGTTTTACGTCGATCCCGTAGCATTGTTGATATGCTGCTTGACGAAGGCTGCAAGGCCATTGTCATTGCATGTAACACGGCGACGTCTGTTGCTGCTGCCGAGTTGCGCGGCGAATACGCCCATGTGCCCATCGTAGGCGTGGAGCCCGCGCTCAAGCCCGCAACGCTGACGCCCGGCGTCGAGCGCATACTGGTGATGGCCACGCCGATCACGCTGCGCCTTGATAAGTACCAACAGCTCGCCGAGCGCTGGGGAGGCGGCCACGAAATCGTCGAGGTTCCGTGCCCGGGTCTTGCTGCGCGCATCGAACAGGGTAATCTCGAGGCGGATGATCTAGGTGCGTTGCTCGATACTCTGGTCGGTAGCTATTTCGGGTTAGTCGATGGCGTCGTGCTTGGCTGTACGCACTATCCGTTCGTTTCGCATCGGATTAGGCAGGCTGTCGGTGATGTGCCCTTGTTCGACGGCGCGTGCGGGACGGCGCGCCAGCTCGAGCGAAGGCTTGCCGACCGTGGTTTGCTGTCTAAATCAAAAGCTCCTGGTGAAGTAGAGTTTTCCTCAAGCAGGGATACATCTGAAGAGCTGGAGCTGTATCGATCGTTTTTTGACTTGCCGCTGTAACATCATCAATGAGTATCGCCCCTGGGGCGTGACTCATTTGGAGATGAGTATCGCCCCAGGGGCGTGACTCATTCGAGGCGGGCATTCCGATGAGTTTTGCCCCTGGGGCGTGACTCATTTTCCTGGGACGTGACTCATTCGGCGTTAAGGGATAGCGGTCGTGCGGTATTTCCAGAAAGCGTCTGGTCACGGTACGTCACGTTTCAAACTAAAACTATCAGGCGTTTTGACCATCAGTCGCAATACGCTATACTTGCGTTCTCGGAAGGGGAGGAATTCTTATGATCGATATACCAAGTCCTGCGGTTGCGGTCGTTGGGCGCCATAATTCGGGCAAGACGACGCTGGTTGTAAAAATTATCGAGGAGCTCGTCTCGCGCGGGCATGACGCGGGGTCTGTCAAGCACCACCATCGCGAGGGGTTCGAAATCGACATTCCGGGCAAGGATTCCTATCGCCACCGCCAGGCGGGAGCTTCCGAAACTGTGATTGCATCACCTGGGCAGATGGCGTGCATAAAGACCATTGCAGGTGAGATGGAATGTTCGCAGATTGTCAGAAATATGCCAGGTCACGACATAATCATCGTCGAAGGCTACCGAAAAAGCGGTCTGCCTACGATCGAGATCATGCGCTCGGGGAATGAAGCGGATGCCAAAGTCGCTGCCGCGTTCGCGAAAGGTGCTCGCGAGGGGGCATCGCTCGGCGTCGATTTCATACAGGTATCGCGTGGCGATCGAGCGTTCGTCATGGATGCTGACATTGCCCGAAAGATGCCCACGTCAAATACGATTGCCGTGGTAACTGACATAGACGAAGCGATTGAGGCGGCGGGTATCTACGGCATCCCGACGTTTGGGATCAACGATGTTTCAGGGTTGGCCGACTATTTGGAAGGTCATTTCCTGCGGCCGAAAGTGACAATCGTCATCCAGGCTGGAGGCGAGAGCAGGCGCATGGGGCAGAGCAAGGCGCTTGTGCCTTTTGCTGGTCGTCCGCTGATTTGCCGGTTGATAGAGCGATTAGGGCCCGTCGCCGACGAGCTCGTCATAACGACGAACGAAGGCGGTCGTTTGGCGTTTCTGAATGATCGATATCCAGAATACGGCATTCGGCTCGTACCGGATCTGCATGATTTCCGCGGTGCGCTGCCTGGTATACACACGGCGTTAGAGGCGGCGAGCCACCCATATGTGGCCATCGTTGCGTGCGACATGATTTTTGCCTCTCCACGGCTTGTAGTCGCGGAATCCCTTGCGCTCAAAGAGTCCGGTGCCGATGCGGTCGTGCCGGTCAACAAGCATGGATTCGAGCCGTTTCATGCCATATACCGCCGTTCGACCTGTTTGCCTGCAGTCGAAAGTCTCCTCAGCGCAGGGGACAAGCGTGCGCAGTCGTTTTTCGGCAGCATAAACATACGACAGTTCACGCAATCCGAAGTGCTTGCCGCAGAACCCATGGGCGGTTGTTTCGTCAACGCGAACACGCCTGATGACCTGCGAAAGCTCGAAGAGCAGTTTTTGGAAGAGTAGATCTGCGAGTAACGCTGGGCTTTTGTTGCGGTAATACGGTCAGACGGGATGCGCCCCTGGTTGTAAAACAAATGTAATCGCACCGCCCAAGAACGCTTGGAGATGAGAGAACTATGCCTAGCATTAACGACATTGCGCAAATTGCCGAATCGCTTGAGAAAAGCCCGGTGTTTGTCGCTCGAGACCGCTGTGTGGCCGTGCGCAATCGCAACGCGCTTTGCAGGTGCTGCGTAGGCGTGTGCCCTGTTGACGCCATCGAAGTACGGGCAAACGAGATAAAGCTTGACGCCGGGCTCTGCATGGCGTGCGGTGCATGTACGTCGGTTTGCCCAACTGAGGCGCTCATACCGCTTAAGCCAACCGATGAGGACTTGGCGAGCGCAGCTGCGGCGGCTACAGTGGCCCTTGAAGGCCATACCGTATTTGCGTGCGCGCGCATTTCTTCGAAGCACCTGGCCGATCCGAGTTTGTATGCCGAGGTGCCTTGCCTTGCGCGTCTTGACGAGAGCATCGTGCTCAGCTTGGCGTCACGCGGGGCCGAGCACGTGACATTTGTCGACGGCACATGCGAAACGTGCAAGTACGGAGCGTGCGTGCCAGTCATTGACGCGACGATGCTCTATTCTAACGAACTGCTTGCCGCGCACGGAAGCGCAACGCGCGTCGAGCGCGCATCTGAGTTTCCCGACGCCACGCTCGTCGAAAACTCCGAAGGATTGTTCGGCTCGACACGGCGTGGCTTTTTCTCGGAAGCCGCGGGCGCGGCGAAGGAGACGGCACTTGCTGCGGCGCGTACGACGATCGAGCAAGAATTCGGGTATGTGGAACAGGACGAGCCTATTGGAACGAGGTTGCGCGTGACGGCTAACGGCGCGATGCCGCATCTCAAGATGCCGCGCCATGAGGCGACGATTAACGCGATGGATGCTATCGGTCTTCCCGTTGTCGACGAAATCGAGACGCGGCGTTTTTCCACGGTGACGATTGACCTCGACAAGTGCAATGCGTGCGGTATGTGTGCCGTATTCTGCACGTCGGGCGCCCTTAAGCGCGACGAAGCCAAGAGCTCTTCTGATCCATTGGAGTATCTGGAGTTCTCTGCTGCGGATTGCGTGCAATGCGGGCTGTGCCATGACGTGTGCTGGAAAGGCGCGCTTTCGATTTCGCCAATCGTGTCATGCGAGCAGCTGTATGATTTCGAGCCTGTGACTTTTGATATGAAGGCGGTCAAGAAGCCGCGCAAAAAAATGTTCTAAAAGCCTTCCGGTTGAGGTTTTGAAGCCGCATCGAACGTTTTTTGCCCAGGGCAGACCGAGTTATGTAAGCCGTCGGTCGCGTATACTGTTGCGTACAGGGAGCGTGCGAGGAGGTAATTGTGTCGCAGACGGGTTTTAAGCACATAACGGTTTCGGCGCCCGATGACGATGATGTGGTTGTCTGGGCGGGGCAAAAAAGTGCGGAAAGTCCAGAAGGGGATTTAAGCGAGCTCGATACGTCGGCGCAGCCTGCTGTGGGCGTCCTTTCGGAAGAACCCATTGAGCCTGTCGACAAAGCGCCAAAGCCTTCGGTGCGGCCAGAAAATGCTCAGCCTCGGACAGCTATAAGGCCTCCCGCAGCCAGACGCGGCGAATACCGTCCGACGACGCTTGAAGACCTGGAACGCGAACCGATGCCAAAAATCCAACGCATTGTGATAATCGCGGCGGTTGTCTGCATAATCGGTGCAATCGTGTATTGCCTTTTGAAGATGGGGTAAGATTATTCAATCTCGCTTGTCTTGCAAACATGGCGATGCAAGCGGTCGCTTACAAAGTGAACGCGAGCGTAGGGACCAGGTCCCGGCTCGCCCTTGGTGAGCCGCCGTCCTGTTGTGGATTTGCACGGTAGAGAGCCGGGAAACAGGGCGCTAGCTCACGAATATGAAGATTATGCCGCAGGTGCTGTGTGGCGGAACGGAATATACGATGGCTAAACGCAGAACAAATCGCATCGATGATTACTATGATGGATACGAAGACGATCCGATTGGGTTGACTGGCGCGTTCGAGACGGTAAACGACCCGCAATCTGTTCAATATGATGAAGGCGATCAGGCTATTGGCCTGACCCAGGCATTTGCCCGAGTCGGTATGGACGAAGAGCGCGATTGGCAGGAAGAGCAAAAATGGAAGGGCTTCGATTGGGATAACGGTTGGAAGCCTTCCGAGCACGATGAAAGTGTGCCGGAGTCTTCTGCCGAGCAGCATTCCCAGAAAGAAGAGAATGTCGCAGCTGAGAGCGCCCAGGACAAGCAAGTAGACGAGACTGCCAATACAAGCGCAGGCTCGTCTGAAGTGGCGGGCGCGCGTAGCGTGACGAGCGATGCATCGATGTCAGGCGCTATTTGGACCGCGCCTCACGAGATCAACGTCGAAAAGGATCTCGCCAACGCTACACAGGCGACATCGGGAAAGGGAGGCAGGCGACGTGGCCGGCATGCTGCGCACGCTCAGGAGTTGTCGCCTCGCATGAAAAGATCGCACCGCACGCGCAAGCTGCTCATCGCCCTTGTCGTTTTGCTCGTGCTCGCAGGTTGTGCGCTCGGCTATTTCGCATTCCGCACGTTGACCCATGGCCAGCAAGAAGCCGCGCAGCATGCTCAGGAAGAGATAGCGGCCACGAAAGACAGCGCGGAAGCGGAGCCGCAGATCGATGACTCGGTCAAGACAGCTGCCCAGCTCGCAGATGTTCCCAACTTGACCAAGCTCTTTGGAAAATCGTCAGACGCGGCCATCAAGGAGCTCAAGCGCGGCGCTTTTATTTCGTCGAATCGCAAGGTAAAGGAAAAGGGTAGCGCGATTAAGACTAATCTGACCGTTGCGCTTGCCGATGAGCCGGCTGACTCCAAGACGGGCACGCCGAGCGTGTATTTGGGACTGGACAAAGATGGCAAGATTATACAAGTGGGGTATTCCGCATCTGCCGATGCGCTTGGATTCGGGTCGTTGAGTTTCGCCGATGCTGTTAATGGCGACCATGTCATCGAAAAGACGCTTTCCAAGATCGGTGTGGACGTAAAAGAGGGATCGGCAGTTTTGCCCAAGGACCGTAATAAGTACGTGACGTACGCTTCCGACAAAACGACCATCGTCAAGGAGCGCTGCTCCTTCGATGGTGAGGTGAGTATCAACGATAAGCCGTGCGATTGGTCTGCGGTCTTGTCGTATGATTACACGACGCAGGTCATTACAGGAAACCTCTCGGATACGGTGCGTATCATCTACGTGTATGTTACGCAGAAATAGCCTGGGTGGCAGATAAACCTTGTGGTGAGTCGCGCCTCAGGCGAAGCTCATCGGATGAGTTTCGCCTGAGGCGCGACTTTTCTCAAGAATACAGTTCGTTATTCAGGTTCAGGACGATAATCGAAAGAATGAGTTTCGCTGCAAGGCGAAACTCATTTGCGAAAGGGTAGCCAATGCAGCTTTCAGCAAACCAGACGTTGCACGGTTTTACGATTCTGACAGATGAGGAGCTTCCTGAGATTGAGGGAAAAGCTTTTACGGGCGTTCACGACGCATCTGGAGCTCGGCTTCTGTACCTGTGTAACGATGATAACAACAAATCATTTGCCATCGGGTTTCGCACGCCGCCCAAGGATGATACGGGCGTGTTCCACATCCTCGAGCATTCGGTCCTATGCGGATCACGCAAGTTCCCGGTCAAAGAGCCGTTTGTCGACCTGCTTAAAGGCTCGATGCAGACGTTTCTCAACGCGATGACGTTTGCGGATAAGACTTTGTATCCGGTGGCATCGACTAACGAGCAGGATCTGTTCAATCTTATGGACGTCTACATGGACGCGGTATTTCATCCCCGTATTTACCAGAAGCGCGCCATATTCGAGCAGGAAGGCTGGCACTACGAATTGCGCGCACATGATCCGCAAGCGGCCGACGTCGCGTCGCTGGATGCGGAGCAGACGACGCTCGTGCACAACGGCGTTGTGTTCAACGAGATGAAAGGCGCGCTCTCTGATGCGACGTCGGTGCTTTACGACGAGTTGCAACGTGCCTTGTTTCCCGATACATGCTATTCGTTCGAATCAGGTGGAACGCCCGAGGCGATTCCGACGCTGACATACGAGGAATACCTCGACGAACACGCGCGCCATTACCGCACTGATAACAGCTATATCATTTTGTACGGGAATATGGACATCGATCGTGCGCTGGCGTTCTTGGACGAGCAGTATCTCACGCCGGTGGCCGAAGAGCAGCGTCGTGCCGATGAGGCGCGCCTCGAACAAGGCCTCGAGCTTTTGCGCCCGCGCTCAATCAACGCGCAGAAACCCCTCGTGGCAGACCATGTCGTCTATCCGATGGATACAGCACCCGAAAACGCCTGCAGCGCTTGCGGCTATGTGATCGGCGACTCGTCCGAGCGCATGCGGGCGCTTGCTGTCGAAATACTGCTCGATGCACTCTTCGGCAGCAACGAAGCGCCGCTCAAGCGTGCATTGCTCGACGAGGGCGTCGCCCATGACGTGCAGGCGTTCGTTTCGGATGCCTTGATGCAGCCTTTTGCCGTCGTGCAGTTGCAGATGCCTTCTGACGGTGCAGCCTGCAACCTCGCGAGCACGCTCAATCGCCTTACGCGCGAGATGCTTGAGCGCGGATTGGACAAGGAAATTGTTGAGGCGGCTCTTTCGCACGATGAATTCGTCATGCGCGAGCATGACATGGGGTACGCCGATGGCGTTATCGATTCCATGCTTGCTCTTTCGAGCTGGCTTTACGATGACGATTCAGCGACTACGTACCTGCGATACGAGCGGGCCTTCGCCGAACTGCGGCAACAGCTCGAGGGTGATTATTTTGAAACGCTGTGTCGAGAACTCTTTTGCGAGTGTCCGCATAGCGCTTCGGTTGAGGTGCTGCCGACGCCGACCGAGGGTCCCGATGAGATGGCGCGGGCTCTCGAGGAACTCAACCAGTCGCTCTCTTTTGAACAGCGTCGTCGAATCGTCGAAGAGGAGGCCGTCCTGCGCGAGCTGCAGGAAGCGCCTGACACTCCTGAGGCAATTGCAACGTTGCCGCGGCTTTCGGTTGCGGATATCCAAGGCGCGCCTGAGCTGCCTGATTACGGCTTGGATGAGAGTGCTCCTGTAACATGCGTGAGGCACAGGGTTCCCACACGCGGAATCGTTTATACCTATCGTTTCTTTGATATGTCGCATCTCACGTTCGATGATTTGCCCTATGTGGGAATTCTCGCGCTGGTGCTTGGAAAGCTCGATACCGCAAAGCACACTGCAGCTGAAATCGACACGATGGTGCAGGGTTTGCTCGGCAACATGAGCTTTTACGTCACCGTGTCCGAAAGCATGGATGACGTGCTCGATCCGAGGCCATTGTTCGGGGTGAGCGCGTCGGCCCTCTCCAAAAACGTGGAGACCGCGGCGACGCTGCCCCTCGAGGTGATGACCCAGACGGATTTCTCGTCAGCCGAAAAGGTGCTCGATTTGCTCAAGCAGCACAAGATTGCATTGGAGCAGCACTTTGCGAATGCCGGGCATACCTGCGCTTCGGCACGGTGCAAGTCTTACTATTCGGCGGCTGGCATAATCAGCGAGACGATTTCAAACATAGGGTTTTACCAGTTCATATGTGACTTGATTGAGCATTACGATGAACGTGCTGGGCAGCTTGCAGGCCGTCTCGCTGAAGTGGCGAGCAAACTGTTCGATGACGGTGCCTGCACGTTTAGTCTTGCGGGAACCGATGACGATATAGAACGGTTCTGGGCCGCGGGGCCCCTATGCGGAACGCGAAACGACCTATCAAAACGTCTCGTGATACCGGCACCGGTGAAGCGCAACGAGGGGTTTGTCGTTCCGAGCGACGTGTGCTATGCCGCGTTGGGCTGGGATCGTAGATGCATCGACGGTGGTGTAACGCCGTTTGATGGAAGCTGGATAGTTGCCGCCCGCGCGCTATCGCTTGATTACTTGTGGAACGAGGTGCGCGTGAAAGGCGGCGCCTACGGTACAGGCTTCCAGGCGATTCTGGGCGGAAACATGCGCTTCTATTCGTATCGCGATCCGCATCTTGACCAAACGCTTGAGAAGTTCGCTGGGGCTCGGGAGTGGCTCGAAGCGTTTGATCCCTCGCAAGAGGATCTCGAGGGCTTTATCGTTTCGTCAGCAGCGTCTATCGACGCGCCCATGAAGCCGCGTGCGCTCATACGTCGCCAGATGGTTTATTTCTTCGCGCATCGTCCCGAGGAGGATTGGCATACCGTTCGGCGTCAGATTATCGCTTGCGATATCGAAAGCGTGCGCGCTTTTGCAAACATTCTGGGCCGCGTTGCCGACGAGCGCTGTATTTGCGTGTTCGGGAATCGCTCAATACTCGAATCGTCCGATGCAGGTCTCGAGATCATCAACCTGATCGGTTAGTTTCTGCGATGAGTCACGCCCCTGGGGCGCGACTCATTCGGGAAATCGGCTGCCGTCCCGCCATGAGTCACGCCCCAGGGGCGCGACTCATTGGGGAAGTGAGTCTTGCCCCAGGGGCGCGACTCATTCTGCATTCCGTTTAGAGCTAATACCGTTGATTTTCCGTGAATGTAGCAGCGACGTGCTGGATTTTCCGTAGAATTAGGGGTTGGTAACAACATATAGGAAGGAAATCTATGTCTGGGCATTCAAAGTGGGCCACAACGAAGCATCGTAAGGCGGCGCAGGACGCGAAGCGTTCCGCCTTGTTCTCCAAGCTTGCGCGAAACATCACCGTAGCGGCAAAGGAGGGCGGCGACCCTAATCCCGAAAACAATGCCTCTCTGGCTGCTGCAATCGAAAAAGCCAAGGGCTATTCGTTGCCCAAGGACAAAATTAAGACTGCGATCGACAAGGCGTTCGGTTCGGGCAAGGATGCGGCAAACTACGAAACCGTCACTTACGAAGGCTATGGTCCTGCTGGCGTTGGAATCATTTGCGAAGCGCTGACCGATAACCGCAACCGTACCGCCGCCGACGTGCGCGCTGCTTTTAACCATCATGGTGGCAACATGGCGACGTCTGGATCCGTGGCCTTCCAATTTGACCGCAAGGGTCAGATAATCGTCCCGAAGATCATCGAGGGGGACGGCAAGAAGGTAGCGGATCGTCCGAACGGCCCGGCAGGTGATGAAGAGGAATTCATGCTCGCCGTTGCCGATGCCGGCGGAGACGATTACGAGGATGCCGAAGACGAATGGATCGTCTACACGGCAGCGACCGATCTCATGGCAGTCAAGAAAGCCATGGAGGAAGAGGGCATCGAGACGAAGGGTGCCGAGTTGACGATGGTTCCGCAAAATCCCGCCGAAATTTCGGTTGTGGACGCGAAGAAGGTCATGCGCTTGATCGACCGCCTGGAGGAGCTCGAAGACCTTCAGAACGTGTACCACACCATGGATATTACTGATGAAATAGCGGCGGCTCTCGAGGAAGAGTAAACTGTGGGCGATGGCTTACTTAACGAGGTGCTTCAGGGCACCTCGTTTGCATTGTTCGATGGCGCTATGGGCTCGATGCTCGTGCGCGAAGGGTTGGCGGCTGGCGAGCTGCCTGAGCTCCTCTGCCTGAATCAACCCCAAAAAATTACCGCAATCCATGCAGCTTACGTTGAAGCTGGTAGCCAATTTGTGACGACGAACACGTTCGGCGCTAATAGTCGAAAGCTTGCCGGCGCGTCAAGCGTTGATGATATATATGCCGCCGCCGTGAAGTGCGCGCGCGACGGCGGGGCGCGTTACGTCGCTGCGGACATCGGCCCGATTGGCGGACTTATGTTTCCCATGGGCGATCTCACGTTTTCGCAAGCGTATGACCTGTTCTTCGAGCAGGCGCGAGCGGCGCGAGATGCCGGTGCCGATTTGGTCATCATCGAAACTATGGCTGACTTGCTCGAGATGAGCGCTGCGGTACTTGCAGTCAAGGATGCGTGTTCGTTGCCTGTGTTCGCAACGATGACTTTTACCGAAACGGGGCGTACGTTTTTGGGGACGACGCCGAATTCTGCTGCTCTTGCGCTCGCAATGCTCGAAGTCGACGCGCTTGGAGTCAACTGTTCAGCAGGGCCCGAGGATTTGCAGCCTGTCGTCGAGGAGATGCTTGCTGTTTCGACTTGCCCGGTCATCGTGCAGGCGAATGCTGGATTGCCGCAAGTTGTCAACGGACAGACTGTCTATACGCTTGCGCCCGAGGAGTATGCGCAGGCTGTGATTCCCATGATCGAGGGTGGTGCTAGCGTGCTTGGCGGATGCTGCGGTACCGACCCATCCTACATTCGTGCCCTCAGCGCCGTGCTCGCTCGTCGTGAGCCCACGGATCGGCAGGTCAATACGACGCGCGTTCGTGAGCTAGCTCGCGTGGCCGCCGATGACGATGGGCGCGATGCGCAGATCATCGCTATGATTATCGAGAATGAATCGAGCGAGCAGATAAAGGAAGCCCTCATCGATGAGTACGAATAATTGTGCGCTTATCAA
>CADBQL010000075.1 GCA_902796815.1 uncultured Coriobacteriaceae bacterium
CCTCTTCCGTGTCAGGGAAGCGCTCTCCCCCTGAGCTAAACGCCCGCTCTTTGGGGCTGTCGCTATCGCGTCAGCGATTGAATAGTTTAACAGAATGAACCGTGTTGTCAAAAACTTTCTTTGGCAATTGCGCGACCACATAACTTCATCATGTATTTTCGCTCGACGCATTCATCTCTCTCGCACTATATCTTGCCCAATGGAAGAGCTATCGAAAGTTTCACGAATCAAAAATATTCGTTACGTGGAACTCTAGCAGCATCATACTGAATGAGTCTCGCCCCTGGGGCAAAACTCATTACCCGATGAGTCACGCCTCTGGAGCATCCAACGCCAATTCGTTTGCACGGCTGATAAGATCGTTTCGGCGTTCCTGGACGGCTAGCCGTTCGCTGTAGGCAGCATATCCGTCGCTTCCGAACGTGTTGATTAAACGCATGGTGGTCGAACGCGTGCTCAAATCCGACACGAACACGAGCATCTCTCGTTCGTTACCGAAAGTATGAACGATGAACTCGAAGGCGTTTTCGAGTCGATGCGATGCATCGTTTGCGAGCTGGCGCATTTCGTCGACCAAACGGGCGTACGCCTCGCCAAGCGCATCGAATGCCGCCTCACCACCGTTCACTGACGTGCTAACTCGCTCGAGCGTTCTCAGCTGCCCGATAACTAACTTGGATAACCGCATTTCGTCTGCTGGAGCCGTGCCTGCAGAATGTCGCGTTACCAGCTGAGCCTCGTGATCCTTAACGATTTCTTCCAGCACTGCATCCACCGGCTCTCCGCTCACAATGCGTCCCTTAATCTGTCGAAGTATATCGCGTACTTCTATCACGACGGCTTCGCGCTCGAGTACCTCGACCGTCTTGGTTTCTATGGCATCGACCATCAAGTTCAGCACGGCAAGCCGTTCGTCAAATGCGGCCTGCTGGGCACGATCCGCCACGTCTCTTGTCCACGAGCCTTCAAGGATTGCGCCGATTTGATAATCTGATCGATACTTACAGAACAGTTCGTAGTACACGGCAAAACGCTCGGAAATACTCGAATCCTGCACGAATTGCCCAATCAAATCTACCGTCACGGTCTTGCCCATTCTCTCGAGCGTCGCAAGCGTTCTCGATAGATCAGTCCAACCGCGCGCGCTGACAAATCGCTTTCCCGTTGGCGCTGACTCAACAGCATAGAAGCAGTCCTGTTCAATCTCGAGGAACGACAAGATGCTCGGATGCACGCCCGATTCCTTTGCATAAGCCTTCCAGGATTCGAAATCTGGCTCAACGTCTATCTTGCGAACGCGATCGAGTGTGACGATGTCGAATTCGCGTGCCGATTTGTTGTATTCAGGCGGATTGCCTGCACACACGACTATCCAGTTGTCGGGAACGCGATGACGCCCGAATGTCTTGAACTGCAGGAATTGCAACATCGAAGGATACAGGGTTTCGGAAACGCAGTTTATTTCGTCAAGAAATAGGATGCCACGTTCCAGCCCGGTTTGTTCCATGTAGTCGTAGATACTCGCGATAATCTCGCTCATGGTGTATTCGGTCGCCTTATACGATAGAGCGCCATGGGCACCGTCAACGACGAAAGGCAGGCCGAGGGCGGATTGCCGCGTATGGTGCGTCATCGAGTACGACACCAAACCGATTCCCAATTCATCTGCGACCTGGCCCATAATAGCGGTCTTGCCGATTCCAGGTGCCCCAATGAGGAAGAGTGGGCGCTGCGAAGCGGGTTCGATAAGATGCATGCCCACATCATCTACGGCTAAGTATGCCTCGACCGTATCTTTAACCTGCTGTTTTGCATCTGCGATATTCACTGTTGCCCCTGTTCTCGCCTCTCGTCCTCTTCCGCCTAAATCCTTCTAATCCCCTCTTCGTCAAGCATCACTTTCATGGCCCAAGGCGGTACGCGTACGGGAATGCCATCCTCCTCTAAGAAGACGAACGCTGTATCATATGGTGGCATGTGTTCGGGATACGTACCCTTTCCGTCGGTGAAGTAAATGAGACCTCGCAGGTTCTCGAACTCCCCGCCTTCGACGAGGGCGTTAACACGGTCGAAGACTGGGCGAAAATCGGTTCCGCCCAGTCCCTTCACCTGCAGGTTGCTCGAGATATCTTCCACTTGGTCTAGAGAGGTTATCACCGTCTCGTCCTGAACCCGCGCATCACATTGTATGACGTGGATATTTACATCGCGCCCGAATTGTGCCGTGTTCTGCAGAATCTCGCACGTGCGCGTAACGAAGTTGGTAACTAGCTCTCCCTTGCACGATGCAGAGGTATCCACGGCAATGACGAACTCGCGCACACGATTGACTTCCTGATACTCGAGCGGATCAATGAGCGGCATATTGCCGTACAGATCAAATCCGTACATATAGAATATATAGTCGAATTCCTCGTCGTTTACGCGCAGGTCTTCCTCCATCGATGCGAAGCTGCGCAGGAACGCCTCGTAATCGACAGGCTTGCGGGCTGCGAGCTCAATTTGCGCAATCAGCATGCCGGGCGTTTCAGCTTCCTGCATCGCCGCTCGGTGGAGATCCATTTCTATCTGCTTGTAGATTCCGTCCCACTCCTCTTCTGCAACAGCCCGCTCATTCGGTTCGATGCGCGACGCATGGGCATCATCTCGCGGATCGCGTAAGCCTCTCCCATTCTCTGCGCCGTCCGAGCTTTTGCTCTCAGTGCTGCCATCATCTGTTTCGTCGACATCAAGTGAGCTTTCGTGTTCGCCGCCATCTCCACCATCCAAAACGTCAGCGCTGCTCGTCTGCTCTTTGAGCTCATCGCCGGCTTCCTCCTTCTCGGATTGCCCACCTTCGAACAGGTTATGACGCCTTCCCCGCTCCCACGGCGCATGACTGTCACGCACCACGATTTCGTCAAGCCATCGTTGGACGACATCGCGCGGTACGTCATCGAAGATCGATGCTCCGATTCCGTGCTGGTAGGCAACAAGCTCGCGGTACACC
>CADBQL010000076.1 GCA_902796815.1 uncultured Coriobacteriaceae bacterium
AACGAGGGCGGCGTCATCATCGAGTGCGCGGAATGCGCGGACGGTACCGGCGGCGACGGGTTCTACCACGCCCTCAAGGACTGCGAGAGCGCCCAGGCGCTGATGGACGAGATTCTTCAGGTGCCCCAGAACGAGACGAAGCCCGACCAATGGGAGTACCAGATCCAGGCGCGCATCCTTATCCACCACCCAGTCATTTACGTCAGCTGCCCGCAGATGCGCCAGACCATCGAAGAGATGAAGATGATGTACGCCGCATCGCTCGACGAGGCACTCGAGATGGCTCACGGTATCGTCGGGGAGGATGCCAAGGTCACCGTCATCCCGAACGGCATTTCGGTTATTGTCGGATAGACGAAAGGCGAACAGCGACCGAATTCCTGCTCAAAGCAAACGAGTCGATGGACCTTCCATCGACTCGTTCTTATATGAAGGCGTGTCGCCGGTCCACTCCCGTGCGAGGGCGCCCAACATGAAATGCCTGTTCTGGACGGTAAATAGCTAAAGCGCCGTCTTACTTTACCCTCTTGGTATGACCGTCGAATTTCGGGCAGCCCGGCATGCTCCAACCCGAGACCATGCCGCCGTTAATCGCTTCGAGCTCTTCTTCGCCGAGCTCGACACCCTCGGACTTCGCCAGCTCAAAAAGCTCCTCGGGGGTCTTGCATGCGAGGGCCTTCGCCTGCAGCTCTTCAGAAAGGCTGTCAAAAGAAATTGCCATAATCTTCTCCATCTGCTCAAAACGCACCAAACCACAGCGCAGCATCGCCTCGGTGCACACCAGAGCGCTCAATGAGATACGCCGACAAAAGCGATGCCCATATTCTTATACACCAATGCGATATGGTTTGTCTCATAAATGCTTGAACTAGGTGCGAAGTCGGTTGCTCAATGAACAATCGCCCCGCCTCAACGTTCACGCTCGCGGCATGAGCCGCAAGCGATCCGCAATGCGTACTGCTAAATGTCCATCGCCGCGTGCCATGCTTCGTTTACCGCCATCGTTATGCTTGCGGGACGCACGGCGTCGCCAACGATGCGCACGAACGGCGCGGCATCGCGCAGGGCGTCGACGTCCTCGGTACGCGACTGTTGGCCCGTGGCACAGATTACGGTGTCAGCCGAAATGATGCGCTCGCCTGCCTCCGCGTCGACTACGACGCCTGCGGTTGAGACGCGTTTCGCGGCCACGCCCACGACCTCGTCGACGCCCGCAGCCTCGAGCTCAGCAAGCAGGATGGGGCGGTTGCGAATGTTGGCATCGCGCGCTAGCACGTCGCGGCGCCCGATAAGGTGCACCTTCTTGCCCCGCTGCGCCATGGCAAGCGCGCATTCGCAGCCCGTCTGCCCGCCGCCGATAATGGCGACCTCGTCACCAACCGGAGCACCTTCCAGGTAAACCTCGTCGATCGAAAACGCGCGTGCGCCGTCTTCCACCGGAATCGCGAGCGGACGCGGCTCGGACCCAACGGCGACCACGACGGCATCGGCCGCAAACTCGTCAGCAAACGCAGCGTCGACCGACGTGTTCAACCGGATGTCGACGCCGGCGCGCTCGCAGAGCAACCCGTAGGTGCAGCCCAGCTCGTACATCTCTCGCTTGAACGGAAGCGCCTGCTCACTACGCAGGATGCCGCCGAGCTCGCCGTCCTTCTCGCACAGCGTCACGTCGTGGCCGCGCTTGGCAGCGACCCACGCCGCGACGAGTCCAGCGATTCCGCCTCCGGCTACGAGCACGCGCTTGCGCTCGGCGGCGAGCGCAATCGATAAGCCCTCGAGTTCGCGTCCGATGCGCGGGTTCACAGCGCATCGACGCGTCTGCGTGACGGGACGCTCGGCCATGCACACGAAGCAGCGCAGGCATTTGACGACCTCATCGCCGCGGTTGGCCATCACCTTGTTGGGAATCTCGGGGTCGGCGAGCAGTGCGCGGCCCATGACCACGATGTCGGCCTTGCCCGACGCCACGATTTCCTCCATCTGCGCGGGATCCGAAAGCCCGCCT
>CADBQL010000077.1 GCA_902796815.1 uncultured Coriobacteriaceae bacterium
AGAAAAGCAACGGCGTCGATTAGAAGGGGCCTTCGGAAAAAACGCCTTTTGTCGCGACCGCAGCTGACAACGTCGTTTACACTTGTCACCATGCTTATCGATTCGCTTACATATGCACTCGAACATTCGGGGGCGCTCGAGACGTTCTGGGGAAAACTTGACACGGGCGAGGACGCGACGCTCGGCGTGGCGTCATCCGCTCGACCGTTCATGGTAGCAGCCCGATTTGCGCACAAGCCGCAATCGACGCTAGTGATGATTGCGGGCGAGGAGGCCGCGCGTACGTTCGCGCGCAATGTGGCCGCCTACGTCGGCGATGAGCGCGTGCTGCACTATCCCGAACGAGAAGACGCCCCATGGCAGGCGAAAGCCCCCAATCCGAAACAGGTGGCGCGCAGGCTGCGCGCCGCTCACGCGCTCGCGACAGGCGCGCCTGCAATCGTCGTGGCGTCGGCGCGCGCCCTTCTTCGCACGCTCCCACCTGCCAAAGCAGGCATCCACCTGCCCATTTCGCTGCGCGCGGGGCGAGAGCTCGCAGAGATGCCCAATGCAGATAATCTTAACTTCGCGGAATTCGACGACATCGCGCGCGTGCTCGAAGAGCGCGGATACGAGAACACCGGCGAGCTCGACGGACCCGGAACGTTCTGCGTGCGCGGCGGCATGATCGACGTCTACCCGGGAAACCTCACTTATCCCGTACGACTCGATTTCTTCGGCGACGAGCTCGACGAAATACGCCGCATAGTTCCCTCTACTGGGCAAAGCATCTCGACGCTCGAGGCGGTCAACATCTATGCAGTGCGCGAGTTCGCGAGCACACCGGCGCTCGCCCGCAAGGCGGCAGAAGCGCTCAAGCGCCCCGCGCGGACCAATCCCGCCCTGCGCGAATTGCTCGAACAGCTCGAGTGCGGCTTGCACTTCGACGGCGCCGATGCGCTTTTGCCCTACCTCTACGACAAGACGGTAACGCTCGGTGCATACGCGAGCGCACAGACGCTTTCGACCCTGATCGAACCGCGCTCGCTTTTCGACGACGCGACGCATGCCTCCGAAGAGACGTCAGCGGCGGCGCGCGGATCGAACATTTCGCTCGAATCACTCTTCGCAGAGCCTGCTCAGCTCAGTTTTGGCACCGGACAGCGTGCGACCTATCTTTCGCTGATGCGCGTCGGCGGAACCATCGATGAAGAGCTGCCCGTCAAGCGCGTGGAGGTTGCAGGGCATCCTGATAAGTTATTCGGACGGCTGCGCCAGCTCGTCGAGCAGGACTTCACCGTCGTGTTCTCAGCCCCGAACTACCGTGCTCGCCAGGACATGAAGCTCGCCTTCGTGGAACAGGACATCCCCATCGTCGAACGACTCGACGTGATGGACGAAATCGCACTTGACGATGCGTGCAAGCGGGGCAATACCGCCGAAAGGAAGCTTCGCGCCGCCAGCGCGTCTCAGACAGACAATGCAGCCCGAGCCGACGAACCCCAGCCAGCCGCACGCGCTTCCCGCACGGCGCTCGCCCGCGAAGCCGACCTGCGCGTGTCCGACGAAGATGTTTCGGAAGAAATCCGCAAGCGGCGCCTCAGGCGCGGGGTCGTCAATGTCGTCGACGTCGAAATCCCACTCGGCATGATCATCCCCAAGGCGCGCCTCGCCATGATCAGCGTCTCCGACACACAAGGGTCGCAATCGCGCAAACCGACTCGGCACATCGACATCACCGAGATAACGTTTCCATACAAGCCGGGCGACTACGTCGTGCACGCCGCTCACGGCATCGGGCATTTTTCGGGCCTCGTGCAGCAGGAAGTCGACGGCACGCGACGCGACTACCTGCTCCTCGAATACGCCGAAGGCGACAAGCTCTACGTGCCAGTCGAACAACTCGACCGCGTGACGCGCTACGTGGGGCCTGAAGGCTCGGACCCGCGCCTCACGCGTTTGAACACGGCAGACTGGTCGCGTGCAATGGCCCGTGCGCGCAAAGCGACCAAAAAGCTCGCATTCGACCTTGTCGACGTTTACGCGCGCCGCGCAGCCGTGCAGGGCTTCCGCTTCAGCGCCGACACGCCCTGGCAGCAAGAGATGGAAGACGCCTTCCCCTACCAGGAGACGACCGACCAACTCGCGGCAATCGCCGACGTCAAGGCCGATATGCAAGCTGCCAAACCGATGGATCGCCTCATCTGCGGCGACGTGGGTTTCGGAAAAACCGAGGTGGCACTTCGCGCTGCATTCAAGGCCACGCAGGACAACAAACAGGTCATGGTGCTGTGCCCCACGACGATTTTGGCGCAGCAGCATTTCACGAATTTCCGCGAGCGGTGCGAACCGTTCGGCGTGAAGGTGGAAGTGCTCAGCCGTTTTCGCACGCCAGCGCAGCAGAAGGCCGCCCTCGAAGGTTTCGCAGACGGATCGGTGCAGATCCTCGTGGGTACGCACCGCCTGCTTTCGCGCGACGTGAACCCGCATGACCTGGGGCTCGTGATAATCGACGAGGAGCAGCGCTTCGGCGTCGGCCATAAGGAGCAGATGAAAAACCTGCGCGAATACATCGACGTGCTCACGCTATCGGCGACGCCGATTCCGCGCACGATGCAGATGTCGCTGTCGGGCGTGCGCGACATGAGCCTGATCATGACGCCGCCTGACGAGCGCCGTCCCGTCGAAGTACACGTCGGCGAATGGGATTCGGACGTCGTGAGCGGCGCTATCCGCCGCGAGCTCGCGCGCGGCGGTCAGGTGTATTACGTGTCCAATCGCGTGCGCTCGATCGAAGAAGCCGTCGAGCGCGTGCGCGATGCCGCCGGCGAAGCCCGCATAGGCGTCGCGCACGGACAAATGGGCAAAGACGAGCTCGAACGCGTAATGGAAGACTTCAGTGCAGGCGTTCTCGACGTGCTCGTGGCTACGACCATTATCGAGAGCGGCATCGATAATCCGCACACGAACACGTTGATCATCGAAGACTCGCAGCGCCTCGGTCTTGCACAGATGTACCAGCTCAAGGGGCGCGTGGGACGCTCATCCACGCAAGCGTACGCATATTTCATGTTCCCTGACAACATCCCTTTGACCGAAGAGGCTATCGCGCGCCTGACGGCATTGAACGAGCATCAGGACTTGGGAAGCGGCATGCGCATCGCCTTGCGTGACCTGGAGATTCGCGGCGCGGGCTCGATGCTCGGCGCCGAGCAGCACGGCAACATGTCCGCCGTCGGCTTTGACCTCTTCGCCCAAATGCTCGCAAGCGCCGTGAACGCGACCCGCGAGGGCAACCTCAAGGCCGCCGACACGCTGCCGCCAGCGCTTTCGGACATCACGATCAACCTGCCCGGCGCGACGTTTTTGCCCGAAGACTACGTGCCAGCCGCTGACGAGCGCGTCATGTGGTACCGACGTATCGCGAGCGCGTCGGACGGTGCCCTTGTCGAGCAGATATACGAAGACCTGCGCTCGAAGCGCCCCGAGATGCCGCCCGAAGCCGAAAATCTTTTTACGAAAGCGCGCATCAAAGCGTTCGCATTCGAACACCATATCGACCTCGTATCCATCGTGGCAGGAAAACTCGTCGTTGACCCCGTCGACATCCCCGCCGCGACGATGAAGACCCTTCGTCGCGCACGTGCCACCTGGACTCCCGAGAAACGCAAGCTGCGCTTGCCGCTGAAATACTTCGCCGCATCCGACGACGCCGAGCTCATGGAAGCCGTACTCGTTTTTTTGCGCGGCCTTTACGAATGATGTACGAGCAGCGACCCTGAGCATAATCAGCCGCCCGGGGGCGCTGCCGACGCCCACGCCGGGCCGCTGGGCGAGCCGCCCGGGGGCGCGGGCGCGGGGACGCGTCGCGAATCGCGGTGCACAAATGGCGATGATGCTTTCCCTGAAAGCCATCGTCAGCAATAACTAATACCTGTACGCAAATAACGCCTGCTCACTCGAAGTTGCACTATTTCACCAATTGCGCCAACGAGAAAGGGGCCGACCAACGCCGCAATCCGGCCACACATTGACAACTTGACAACTCTAGATTCATTTCGCACGACCCTTGCCGAGCCAAATCAGACCAATATATGGTACCTTTTCACATGAGTGTTTTCGGGCAACCAAAACGCCTCGAGCCGATACATCAAGGAGCGTTCACTCGTGCTAGACAGTCATCTTAAGTTCCATTCCGCAAACGGCAAACGACGCGTTCTCGTCGTGGAGGATGAAGCCATCAACCAAGAAATTCTCGGATTCATACTTCAAGACGAATACGATTTAATCTTTGCGGCAACAGGTGCCGAGGCGCTCGAGGCTATACGCACCGAAAGCGAGCTGATCAGCCTTGTCCTCCTCGACCTGAATCTACCCGACATGCACGGGCTTGACGTACTTCGTGCCTTGAAGGAAAACCCGCAGGCCGCGAGCATTCCCGTCATCGTCATGACAGCCGACAAGGATGCTGAGGTCGAAAGCCTCACGCTCGGCGCAATTGACTTCATCCCGAAACCCTATCCTCAACCCAAGGTAATCCACGCGCGCATCCGGCGTACCATCGAGCTTTCCGAAGACCGCGACATCATCCACTGGACGGAGCGCGATCATCTGACGGGCCTGTACAATCGGGAATACTTCTACCGCTATGCAGCCCAGTTCGATGTGTACCACAAGGATTTGGCTACCGACGCCATCGTAATCGACATCAATCATTTCCATATGCTCAACGAGCGTTACGGAAAACTCTACGGCAACGAGGTTCTCAAGCAAGTCGGCGAGAGAATCAGAGAGTCTTTACATGACACAAACGGCATCATATGCCGTAGCGGCGCGGACACGTTCCTCATCTATTGCCCGCATCGCACAGATTACGCTGCAATTTTGGAAAACGCCACCATCATGCTCAAGCGCAACGGCAAGAACGATCATCAAGTGCGCCTGCGCATGGGCGTGTATTCCAACGTCGATAAGGCAATTGACGTAGAGCAGCGCTTCGACCGGGCCAAACTCGCAGCAGACACGGTCAAAAACGTTTTCACCAAAGCAATCGGCATCTACGACGAATCCCTTCACGAGTCCGAGCTGTTCGCAGAGCAGTTGCTGGAAAGTTTCCCGGAAGCCATACAAGACAAGCAATTCCAGGTGTACTTCCAACCAAAATACGATGTTCGCGACAACGAGCCGACGCTCGCGAGCGCCGAAGCGCTCATCCGTTGGCAACATCCCGAACTCGGCATGGTAAGCCCAGGTGTGTTCATCCCTCTTTTCGAGAAAAACGGCCTGATCCAAGAGCTCGACAACTACGTTTGGCACGCGGCGGCAAAGCAGGTCAACGACTGGAAAACGCGGCTTGATATCACGATTCCCGTCTCGGTGAACGTCTCGCGCGTCGATTTGTACGATCCTCATTTCGCCGAAAAGATGTGTGACATCGTACAGGATAGCGGCATCAGCCCCAAGGAGCTCCTCCTCGAGATCACCGAATCGGCATATACCGAGGAATCGAACCAGATCATCGATACGGTCGATCAGCTGAGACAGCACGGTTTCCGCATCGAGATGGACGACTTCGGATCGGGCTACTCGTCGCTGAACATGCTCTCGACATTGCCGATCGACGTGCTCAAACTCGACATGCAGTTCATCCGCAACGCATTCCGCGAACGCAAGGACACCCGGCTGCTCGAAATCGTACTCCAGCTCGCCGAATCCCTCGAGGTTCCCACGGTCGCCGAGGGCGTCGAAACAGCCGAACAGCTTTTGACCCTCAAGGCGATGGGCTGCGACATCGTGCAAGGCTACTATTTCTCGCGTCCCATTTGCGCCAGTGAGTTCGAGGAGCTGCTTTTTAAGGAAGCTCTTTCCACCAGGGGCGTTGCGAAGACCGCTCGGATGCGGAAGGTCAAGGAGCCCGACCGCTTCACTTATGATGCGCTGCACGATCCGCTCACGGGCCTGTACAACCATACGGCCTTCGATATCTTGTTCCATGATTCGGACAAGGACCACATCGCGGTGCTCATCGCCGATATCGATCGCTACCACGAGATCGAAGAGCAAAAAGGCCGCGAATACGCGGATAGCGTCGTCAAACGAGTGGCGGACGTGCTGCGCTCGAGCTTCCGTTCCGCTGACGACATCTGCCGCCTTAAGGAAGACGAATTCGTCATCATCATGACGCGCGTCACGAGTCCCATGCGCGCGCAAGTGTTCGACAAGGTCGAAGCCGTAAACGCTCTGCTCCAAGTTCCCGAAGAAGAACTTGAGCCGCTATCCTTGAGCGTCGGCGTCGCGTTCTCGGACCGCGAAAAGCCCGAGGGCGATATTTTCCACGATGCTGATACAGCTTTGAACAGAATGAAAGAAATGCGCAACTGTGGATGCGCGGTTTTCTAGCGCACGCGTAGCAGCCTAGCGCGAAAGCAACCCAGCAATCTCGTAACGAAAGCGTGAAAGAGATGGAAACGGTTAAAAAGAACTCGACGGTCAAAATCGCCATTGTCGGAAGTCTCGTGGTCCTCATCATCCTCGTCGCTGGAACAATCTGGATGGGAAGCAGCGCTAAGAATGATACGGAAGAGGCCGTTCGCACGGTTAGCCTGTTGTTCCTCGACGAGCTCACGGGGCGCCGCGAGCAGGTCGTCGAGAGCAATCTGCAAGGACGCATCAAGGACCTGCAAACCGCAGTCGATTTGATGACCAACGAGGACTTGAGCGACGTCGAGCACTTGCAAGCCTACCAAGCCCGCATGAGGAAGCTCTACACGCTCGAGAAGTTCGCTTTCGTCAACGAAGATGGACTCATCTACACCGCGACGGGCACGCAGGACAACATCGACGACTACCAATTCGACCGCAACACCATCACGGAGCCAGAGATTTCGATTCTCAACCTCAATACGCCCGATAAGAAGGCCATCATCGCCATACCGATCGACATCCCGTTCGACGGAGGAACGCTCAAGGTTTCATTCATGGAAATCGACATGGACGAGCTGCTCGCGGGTGTTTCGGTGGAAGCACACGAAGGTGACGCCACTTTCTGCAACATCTACACGAAAGACGGCATAGCCTTAACCAACACCGTCCTCGGAGGCCTAGCCGTAGAGGACAACCTTCTCGAAGCCCTCAAAAAGGCCGATTACGATCCGGGCTATTCTTACGAGAAAGTCATAACCGATTTTGCGGAAGGCAACAGTGGCGAGGCCTCCTTCACCTACGGCGACATCAAAGAGACGCTCAGCTACGCTTCCATCAAGGGCACAGACTGGTTTTTGACCTACTTGATCCGCGAAAGCGTCATCAGCGACAAGATCGGTTCGATAACGAACGGCATCATCACCCGCAGCGTCCTCCAATCGCTTGTGACGATTCTGGCAATGCTTGCAATGTTCGCGTTCATCATTTCGCAAACCCGCCACAATGCACGGCTGGCGCTCGAAAAGGAGACGGCTGATGCCGAGAACCGCGTCAAGCAAGAGGAGTTCGAGCAGCGCCTCAAATTGCAAGAGCAGTTGCTCGAGGAAGAAAAACGCCGCACGCAACAGGACAACATGATCACGGCGATGGCAACCGATTACCGCAGTGTCTACCACGTCGACCTCGACACAAACGACGCCGTCTGCTACCGCTCTGACGAGCATGATCATAACCGGTACGCAGAAGGAGAGCATTTCTCCTACCTCGAGGCGTTTACCGATTACGCGAATCGTTTCGTAGCAGAGGCGTATCGAGAAGGGTTTTTGCAATTCATCGACCCCGACACCATGCGAGAAGGCCTCGAGAAAGAGCCCATCCTAGCTTACCGCTACCTCGTGAACCGACACGGTAAGGAATATTACGAGATGATCCGCGCGGCCGGTGTGCGCCACGCAAGTGATCGAACCGATCATCGCGTTCACGCCGTCGGTTTGGGATTTACGGTCATCGATGCGGAGATGCGCCGGTCGATGGCTCAACAGCAAGCGCTCAGCGACGCGCTCACCGCCGCCGAGGAGGCCAACAAGGCCAAAACCGCCTTCCTGTCGAGCATGAGCCACGAAATCCGCACTCCTATGAATGCGATCATCGGCTTAGACAGCATCGCGCTCAACGACCCCGAAACACCTCCCAAGACGCGCGAATACTTGGAGAAAATCGGTGCGTCGGCCGATCATCTGCTGAATCTGATCAACGATATCCTGGACATGTCGCGCATCGAGTCCGGGCGCATGATGCTCAAAAACGAGGAGTTCTCGTTCTCCAAGTTCCTCGAAGCTATCAACACGATGTTCAGCGGGCAGGCCACCGACAAGGGGATCGACTACCAATGCCACATCAACGGAGAAGTTGACGATTACTACATCGGCGACAACATGAAGTTGCGCCAGGTGCTCATCAACATCCTGGGCAATGCAGTCAAGTTCACTCCTGTGGGAGGCAAGGTAAACCTCAAGGTAGAACGCACGGCGCGCTTCGACGGCAAGTCGACGCTACAGTTCGCCGTCTCGGATACCGGCATCGGCATTAGCGAAGAGTACCTGCCACATATCTTTGATACCTTTAGCCAGGAGGACGCCTCGACTACGAACAAGTACGGCAGCTCAGGTTTGGGACTCGCAATCACGAAGAACATCGTCGAGATGATGAACGGCACCATCAACGTCGCAAGCGTCAAGGGCGAAGGGTCGACGTTCACAATAAGCGTGACGCTAGCAGACTCCAAACGCGAAGACTCCGACAATAAAGCTGACGAAATCCGCCCAAGCGATATAACGGTGCTTATCGTAGACGATGACCCCATCGCCTGCGAGCATGCCAAGCTCGTGCTCGAGAAAGCCGGCATCACATCCGAAATCGCCGGATCGGGCGCGCAAGCTATCGAGATGGTAAAGCTGCGCCACGCCCGTATGGACCCGTACAACCTGATTCTCGTGGATTGGCAAATGCCCGAAATGGACGGCGTCGAGGCAACGCGCCAGATTCGTGCAATCGTCGGCAACGAGTCGGCTATCATCATCCTGACCGCGTACCATTGGGACGACGTGCTCGAAGAGGCAATGGAAGCCGGCGTTGACAGCTTCATTCCCAAACCGCTGTTCGCGGCAACCTTGCTCGAGGAGTTCAAGGCTGCTTTGAAGCGTAAGAACATCGCCACCCAATTGGAACAAGGCAAGGCAGACCTGAAGGGACGCCGAATCCTTTTGGCCGAAGACGTTCAAATCAACGCCGAAATCATCATGATGGTGCTCGCCGCGCGCGAAATGGAAGCGGAGCTCGCCGAAAACGGCAAGATAGCAGTCGAAATGTTCGCCTCACACCCGGCGGGCTACTACGATGCCGTCCTCATG
>CADBQL010000078.1 GCA_902796815.1 uncultured Coriobacteriaceae bacterium
CCTTTGACGAGCGCAAGGCGCCCCGACGAAATCATCGAGCCGCTCGTGTCGACGATGAAAAGGATGTTGCGCCGTCCGCGCCCAGCGATTTTGCGATAGCGCACATGCTCGTCGCGCAAGCCGTTGGCAAGGTCGTCCCCAGCGGCGAGCTGGGTGACGATGCTGCCGACGATGTGAATTTCGCCTGATGACGGGTTGGATGTATAGCCGATGCAGTGACCCTGGTTGATCTTTTTGCCACGGATGCCGCGGCGCGCGAGAATCGCCCGCTCGACACGGCTTTGCACCGACTCGAGCGGCTTCGCGTTGAACTGCGCCGTTTCGACGTCCATCAAGGGCAGCGCACGGCCAAACGCCGCCCCTACCCTTTTTTTCCGTCATCCGCCTTGGCCTCGGGCAAGTTCGCGGGCTTGTTTGAAGCCGGTTTGCTCGAGTTGACGTCTTTGTCTTCGAGTGTATCGACGCCGCGCTCTTCTAGGGCTTCGACCGCTTTCTTGAGGGCCTTGTCATCGACGGCAACCTCTTCGAACGGCAGGCGCTTCAAACGATGGGGCAGCACGTAGCGCGCCGCCTCGAACACGTCGTCGCGCGTCACGCTCTCGCGACCATCGAGAGCCGCAAGCGTGCGTGCCGTGCGCATCATGGCGATGTCGGCGCGGTAGCCGTCAACCGAAACCTCGGCGCAAATTCCCGATGAGAACACGGTAACGTCATCGGGGAATGCCACGTGCCCGTACAGTTCCTTGGCCCGCTTCAGCTTGTCAGCCAAGCTCTTTTCATCTGCGGCAAAACGCTCGCAGAACGCTTCCGGATCGTCTTCAAACGCAATTTGACGTCGTACGAGCTCAAGCCGTTCGTCAGTTTCCAAGCTTCCCGTAACGCGCACCGAAAGCCCAAACCGGTCGAGCAGCTGTGGGCGCAGCGTGCCCTCTTCGGGATTCATCGTGCCCACAAGCACGAAACGAGCAGGATATTCTTCCGAAACGCCTTCGCGCTCAATACGGCACACGCCCGTCGCAGCCGCGTCGAGCAGCAAATCGATGATATGGTCCTCGAGCAGGTTGATTTCGTCGACGTAAAGAATCTGCCCATCTGCTTCCGCGAGGATGCCGGGTATGAACTCGCGCTCGCCGCTTTTCATCAGCGTGCCGACGTGCAGCGTGCCGATTACGCGATCCTCGGTCGCGTTCAGCGGCAACTCGACGACACGCATGTCCTTTCCGAGCACGGCAGGCAATGCTCGCACTGCCGTCGTCTTGGCAGTACCGCGTTCGCCGAGTATGAGCACACCGCCGATTTTGGGCTGCACGGAAACGAGCTCGAGCGCCCGTTTCATCGGCTCCTGGCCTACGATGGCGCTGAAAGGATACACCCTACGCCGCGATTGCTCTTGCGCCATGCGTGCCTTCTTTCTCACGTTTGCCTGCTCAGACATAATACAGGATAGATGAGTTATGCCCCAGGGGCGAAACTCATTTGGGATAGCCGCGCCCCGCGAATCATGCCCCGGGACACGGCTCATTCGCCAATCAAGCTTTTCCAAAAATTTCTTCAAATTGTCAGTTCAGTTATCTCTGACTAAAATGCTTAATGACAAAAAACACGACTTTATGTCATATTTAGGCGCTTGCCTTGACGGCCTCGAGGACGGCGCGAACGTTCTCAGAGGGGGAGCCCATGCCCAGGCCGCAAGCAGGGGCGACGATGTCCGATCCGTTGCGTATGCAGGTTCGGGTGAGCGTGCGCACGCGGTCGGCAGACTGCATCTCGATGGCGAACGTGCTGACGTTTCCCATGATGACACGGCCCGGCAGATTTTCGCGCGCTTCCCTCAGCGGCACGATTGCGTCGAACGAGAGGGCATTCGAGCTGATCTGTGCAATCTGCTCGTACACGGAATGCATCTGGCCGCAGATGTGCACGATGGTCTTTGCGCCGGCTTCCTGACATGCGCGCTGGAGTTTCTCGATGTAAGGCACCGCGTACTCCAAAAACGGTCCCGGGCCCATGATTTCGCCCGTACCGGACGGATCAGCGATGGCGATGACGTCGGCACCAGCCTCCACCTGTGCAACACCGAAGCGGATAAGCTCGTTCGTGATCCAGTCCATGTACTCATGAGAAAGTTCGCGCTGCTTGCGCAGCTGCTTGTAGTATTTCACGGCATCCATAACCGAGCTCGCCACGCTCACGGGTCCGACGAGGTTGCCGACGATCGGCACGCCGTCGTCATACGAATGCAAGATGCGGATGGCATCGAGTACAACCTTGGCGCGACCCGAC
>CADBQL010000079.1 GCA_902796815.1 uncultured Coriobacteriaceae bacterium
CCGCTTGCAGTAATCGTAGCCCTGCGGCACACCTACCACATCACCAGGGATTTCGCCTAGCACAATGAACGATACGCCACCGTTTTCCTCAATCGTTCGCTCGTAGATGAGCGTGTCGCGCGCGCCAATAATGCCCTCTTTGAGCATGCCTCGCTTGATTGCAACCTTCATGAGTTCGATTGCACGATCGTCGTAGCCATCAGCCCACAGGCGCGCTTTTTCGCAGAATTCGAACGTCGTCAATGCCAGACGAAGTCGATAATTATCGACGTTTTGCCCGTTCAAACGTGCTTTATCGCGAACATCCATCAGGTAGAGCGGGCCTTTTTGCTCCGCCTGGCTGTTCGTGGTGTAAAGCAGAAAAGCCTTGTGCTCCACATCATGCAGCAAACAATCGTAGGCCATCGCTACTTTCGTGCCACATACCGGGCAGGTGTATTCGAAAAGCTTTCCCGAAAGGAGCAGCTCCATGGCGCGTTTATGCACCGAGCTCGTGATATGCGGCCAAGCATCCACGAAACCCGGCTGCTTGCACGAGGGGCATTCCACAAGGGTTGGTTTTGCATCTTGCGATGATTTGGGCATGCGAAATCGTCCGATCTCGATTAGCGAAGCGGGGACCTAGTCTCTCTTGTTGGCTGCTGCAGGATTCGTTATTTCACTGCAGTTTGGTCATTATGGTGTCGTTGCAATTCTAGCGCATCAGGAAACCACAAGCTCGAGGAATTGCGCGCAGCACGCTTGAGCACGCCGCAATCGTGAAGGGTCTGATGAGTTTTGCCCCTGGGGCGCGACTCATTGCCCCTGATATGGTTTACGACCCGGCAAAGGGATTGAAATCCCAGCAAAATGCTCGATGCGGATTCGGGTCGTGCGATAATACCGACTGATGATGAGTAAAACTCACATAGCGGTCGGTGCTGCAGCAGCACTCGCGATTGCGCAGACGGGATCGGTCGAGTCGTGCGTACTTGCAATCGTCGGCGGAAGCCTTGGAGGCATTATCGCCGACTGCGACATAACGCCAAGCAAAGCTCATAGAGATGCCCTGATGGGACGCTTGATTGTTGCTGGGATAGCGCTTGCTGCGTTTGCGATCGACTACTGGTACGGCGCAGGTGTTTGCAATTACCTTCTGGAAAGTCTCGGCGCAAAGCTCGTCGGAGGCATTGCAGTTTTCGTCGCCCTTACATTTGTGGGAGCGCATACCGATCATCGCTCGTTTACGCATTCGCTCGTCGCGATGATGGGCTTCTGCGTGGCGGTTTGGCTCGCATTCGAGCCGATGCTTCCGTTCTTCGTTACGGGATACGCGTCTCACCTGGTTATGGATTTGACGAACTACCAACCAATCAAGTTACTCTGGCCGATGAAGAGGGGCTTTGGGCTGGGTTTATGCCACGCCAAGCGCTTGGCCAATTCCGTGATGCTGATTGTTGGAACGGTCGCGACCACCTTACTGCTCGCTTATCGCTTAGCGCCCCTGTTCGGCATCGCGATTACCATAGGCTAACATAACCAGAATGGTCATTCCGCGTAATGCCGCTCACCCGGGCAATAGGCCGTGCGCAGGGCGGCGGCCCACCTGGGCAATGAGTCTTGCCCCTGGGGCGTGACTCATTCCAGAGGCGTAACTTGCCGGGTGTTTCGGACTCCCCCAAAGCGTAGCTCGCATGTGGGCAAGACTCGTGCTACCGGCATTACGACTGGAACTGAGCGTTATACAAATCAGCGTAGAAGCCATTCTGAGTAAGGAGCTCTTCATGAGTACCCTGCTCGACAATGTCACCATCGCGGATGACAACGATGAGATCGGCATTTCGGATTGTGGAAAGGCGATGCGCGATGACGAACGACGTGCGGCCAGCCATGAGGCTGTCCATCGCTTGCTGGATGCGCTCCTCGGTACGCGTGTCGACCGAACTCGTCGCCTCGTCGAGCACGAGCATGCGACGATTTGCCAAAAACGCGCGCGCAATCGTCAAAAGCTGCCGCTGGCCTGCGCTGATGTTACTTGCATCCTCGTTAATCATGCAGTCGTAACCATCAGGCAGCGTTTCGATGAAATGGTGCGCAAACGCACGACGCGCAGCCTCCTCGATTTCCTCGTCAGTGGCGTCAGGCTTACCATATCGGATGTTTTCGCGCACGGTGCCGTGGAATAGCCACGTATCCTGCAACACCATACCGTACAACCCGCGTACCTTCTCACGCGGAATCTCGCGCACATCGACGCCGCCGACGCGAATCGCACCACCCTGTACGTCATAAAAGCGCATGAGCAGCTTAACCAGCGTCGTCTTTCCAGCGCCTGTTGGCCCCACGAATGCAACGGTCTGCCCTTCGCGCACATGCGCGCTGAAATCCCTGATGATAGGCTTCTCTGGATCGTAGCCGAAGCGCACGTGGTCGAACTCAACATCGCAGGCAAGCGCATCGACGTCCACGCACGATTGCTCGACCGGCTCTTCGTCGGCCTCCAAGAACTCGAAAACACGCTCGGCAGCCGCAGCCGTCTGCTGCAGCACGTTGGCCACCTGAGCAAGCTGCGTAATCGGATGCGTAAAGTTTTTCACATACTGGATGAACGCCTGAATGTCTCCGACCGTAATCACACCCTGAGCTGCAAAGACGCAGCCCATAATCGCGACGACGATATAGGCGAGATTGCCGATCAAATCCATCGCCGGTCGCATGAGACCCGACAGGAACTGCGAGCGCCACGCGCTCTGGAACAGGCGCTCGTTCGTCGCGTTGAACTCATCGATGGTCGCCTGCTCGCGCCCGAACGCCTTGACGATTGCATGTCCCGAAAACGTTTCCTCAACCTGCCCGTCAATCGTACCGAGGTTGGCCTGCTGCGCGTAGAAATGTACCTGCGAGCGCTTGACGATCACGCGAATGAGCGCAAGCGACGCAGGCACGATGAGCAACGTGACCAGCGTCATATACACATTGATGGTCAGCATCATGACGATGACGCCCACAATCGTGACCACCGCGCGCAAAAGCTCCGAAATCCCCTGGTTGAGGCTTTGTCCAAGCGTGTCGACATCGTTGGTTATGCGCGAAAGCGTGTCGCCGGTCGGCGTGCGCTCGAAATAGCCCACGGGGAGGCGATCGATTTTTTCGGAAATCTCGCGGCGCAGCTCATAGCACGTTTTTTGCGAAACGTACGTCAAGATCCAACCCTGCACAAATTGGCACGCCATCGAGAACAAGTAGATGACAAGCGTGGTCATGAGAATGCGCCAGATGGCGTCGAAGTCGATGCCTCCTGTGCCTTGAACCTTAGCGACAAGGCCGTTGAACAGCTCGGTCGTCGCCTCCGAAAGCACCTTGGGACCGACGATGCCGAACACAGTATTGCCGACGGCGAACAGAAACGCCGCGAGCACCGCGAATTTGAAGCGTCCCAAGAACGCGATGAGCTTGACGACCGTGCCTTTGAAGTCACGCGGCTTTTCGGTCACGATCATGCGACCGGCCGGACCACCGGGCCTGTAGCCGCGCCGCTTGCGCTGCGAGGTTCGATCGAGCTCGCGCTGTTGCGCGTCGTCGTATTCGCTCATAGCCGCTCACCCCCTTGTGAGCTGGAGGTTTGGGAAAGGTCTTCGTATGGCCCGACCTTTTGCCCCACAAGCTCTTCGGGCGAAAGCTGCGAGTAGGCGATTTCGCGATATTGCGTGCAGGTGGCAAGCAGTTCGGCATGCGTTCCCTGACCGACGACACAGCCTTCATCGAGCACGATAATCTTTTGGGCTTGCATGACCGTCGCGATGCGCTGCGCAACGATCAGCTGGGTTTTGCCTGGCAAACGCTGGGAAAGTGCCTTGCGCAGCGCCGCGTCGGTCTTGTAGTCGAGCGCCGAGAAGCTGTCGTCGAACAAGAAAGCGCGCGCGTCGCTCGCAAGCGCGCGGGCAATCGCGAGCCGCTGACGCTGTCCGCCCGAAACGTTCGTGCCGCCCTGGGTGATTTCGGCATCAACGCCCTGCTCGCTTGCATGAACGAGCTCCATCGCCTGCGCGATATCGAGCGCATCTAAGATACGCGCCTCATCGACCTGCTCGTGCGCATAACCGACGTTCGACGCGATAGTGCCTGTGAACAGGAACGCCCGTTGCGGCACGTAGCCGAGCTGTGCTCGGAGGTCGGCGAGGCGCCAATCGCGTACATCGACGCCGTCGACCAGGATACGCCCCTCACGCACGTCGTAAAACCGCTCGATCAGCTTGAGGATCGTCGACTTGCCCGAGCCCGTCGGCCCGATGATTGCGCAAGTCTGACCTGCTTCGGCGGTGAACGTCACGTCGCTCAGCACGTTTTCGCTCGAATCGCCGTAGCCGAACGAAACGTGGTCGAACTCGATCGTCGCGCCTGATGAAAGGGAAGTTGCTGCGGGGTTCTTCTCGGGGTTGCCCGCAGGATCCACGATTGAAACCTCAGCCTCGAGCACCTCGTCGATACGACCAGCCGAAACATCGGCCCTCGGCGCAATAATCGCAAGCATCGAAAGCATCACGAACCCGAGCATGATCATCATCGAATACGTAATGAACGCAATCAAATCGCCCGCTTGAACCACGCCAGCGTCCACTTGACCTGCGCCGACCCACACGATGGCAATCGACACGATGTTCATAATGAGAAAAATCGAGGGCATCATGAACGTCATGACGCGGTTCGTGAAAAGCTGCGTGCGCATGAGGTCGGTCGAAGCGATGTCGAAGCGCGCTTGCTCGCCGGCTTGTTGACCGAACGCACGCACGACCTGCACGCCCGTCAGGCGCTCGCGTGACACGAGGTTCACGCGGTCGACGAGCTTTTGCATGATCTTGAACTTGGGCACGGCCAGTACCATGAGAATCGCGACGACGACGATGACCGCGAGAATTGCCACGCCGACGATCCAGCCCATGGAGCTATCGGTGCGGGCGACCATGATGATGCCGCCGAGACCGAGAATGGGCGCATACAACACCATGCGCAAGAGCATAATGCACATCATCTGGATTTGCTGCACGTCGTTCGTCGCGCGCGTAATGAGCGATGCAGCCGAAAACTTTTGCACTTCGGCATCCGAAAACGACATGACTTTGGCAAAAAGCCGCTCACGCAGTTCCCGTCCGACCTTTGCGCCCGTGCGCGACGCCACGAGACCGACGAGCACCGAAACGAGGGCTCCGAGCGCGACGAATCCCATCATTTTGAGGCCTGTGATCAGCAGATACGTAAGCTGCATAGCCCCCATGTCGTAGCCGAGCGCCTCGTACTCGCTACGTGTGGCGGCGAGCCCCGCTTGGGCTACAAGCTCTTCCGACATGCCATCTTGCGCAAACCCCCAGCGCTGCGCAAGCGGCAACGCCATGATGTCGTCGAGCTGAGCGCGGTTGCGCATGCCGATTTCCGTCAGCTCATAGGATCCGTTTTCCGCCTGGTCATACGCGGCTTCCAGCAGCTCATACGCCTCACTATCGAACGCATCCTCAACCAAAGGCGCAATCTCGTCGTACGTCTGCGCCGTGAGACGCTCGGCCGCCACATGCTCGACTCCTCCCTGCTGAATGCCCACATCAACGATTTGCGACGTGTAATTGGGCAGCATGAGGTCGCAAAAAGCCTGACCAAACAGTAGCATGAAGATGAGGAGCACTGCGCCCGCGTGCTTTTTTAGGTATTTGAAGATTCTCACGAGCGCACCTCCTCCTTTCGAGCAAGCAAAGGGTCAGTTCTTCCACCAATTGTACCAGCGCACACAGTCATTAGGGACACAATGAGCACCAAGTGTTCCCTGGGGCTTTGATCCCAAGCGCTGAATGGTGCAGGTCACAAACTCACTCTTCGAGCCATGCGGCGGGAACGGGAAGGGATCCACCGATCGCGGCGGCAAGACCACTCCACAGCAAGCCCGTGAGCGGAAAGCACAACGCCAAAATCGCAAGCGAGAGCAGGGGTTTTCGCGTCACGCCCGCAAGGTAGGCCGTCGTCGTCACGGTAACCATGAGCATCGGGTCGGCGCCCGTGAGCGCCGCAAGCCCGTATCCGCAGGCCACTCCAGCAAATATGCTCGGGAAAAACGAGCCGCCCATCCAGCCCATCTTCAAGCACATCGGCGTGACCAGCGCTTTGAGGATGCCGGTCGCGAGCAGGGCGACGACCGTCCACGTGCCCCACACCCCCATAATCTCTTCGGACTGCGCCTCGCCCGGAAACAGCACATACGGAAACGCCATCGCAATCGCGCCCATGACGATTCCGGCAATGACCGGTGCCGCCACCGTTCCGAGCATGTCGCCGCCCAACCGTCGCGAAATGCCGTCGAACGCAAACGATGACCCGTGATACACGAGCGTCATGGCGTAGGCCAAAATGATGCACGGCACCGCCCAGAGTAATTCGGCATACGTCGCCGCAATCGGCTCGAACCGCGGTAGACCGCCCGATGCGCCAAACAGGGCAGAAAACGCCGCAACACCGCCTGCGGCTCCGCAGGCCGCGGCCATGTACAGCACGATTTTGACGCCGCGGCGCATGGTGTACTCGTCGACGTTTAAGCTTGAGGTTTCGCTCACGCGCGAGACGAAACCCCCGTTCGCTCTCCTGCCCGCAACCTCGACCAAATTTGCATCCGGGCTTTTGTTCGCGTTATCAGCTGCGCGACGGCCCGCCACGCCACGGCCTACCTCGTCCGTTTCCCAATCCTGCACGCTTTCGGCCTTGTCATCCGGTTGGTTTTCGGCGCCGGCGACGATGCCCGCAAGCGGCGTTCCAAAAATCGCCGCCATGCTCGCCGCAATCGTGACCTCGGCCAACGATGCGACGCGCAGTCCGGCTTCCTTGAGCTTATCGCGAATCCAGCAGCACGCCGACGTGATAATACCGGTCAAGCCCGCCTCAAAACCAATCGATCCGCCAAACACGAGCGGCAGCAAAAACGA
The DNA here is from genome assembly GCA_902796815.1 of uncultured Coriobacteriaceae bacterium. Classification (GTDB taxonomy): domain Bacteria; phylum Actinomycetota; class Coriobacteriia; order Coriobacteriales; family Eggerthellaceae; genus UBA9715. Next base: position 6,939 of record CADBQL010000079.1, read on the forward strand.
CACTATCGGCCTAACCGCTCCGTTCGTCCGATACGAACCCGTGCGCTTGAATTCCCCCATCACATGTTCGAGCGGCTGCACGCGGTCATGCGAAAACCACGTCCACAATCCGATTACGAGCCCTCCAACCGCACACGTGACCAGCGGAAACCACGCCACGTCAAGAGAGGTGCCCAGGTCTTTCCACACCCTGTCCGTCAGCCAGGTTGAACCGTCCATAAGGAAGCGCACCGCGAACCCGATGACAAAGCCCACAACGATCGCGAGCAGCACCATGCCGACGCGCACGAATGCGGTATCGAACGTTTGCGGACGCACAGCTGCATCGCGAATGAGCGGACGCGAATCCGCGCTCTTCGAAGCACGCCTCTGGCGCATACCGGTCCTCCTTTTTCAACAACCATGAGCGCAAAATCTGACCCCGCTCATTTTTTGGGCATGGGGCCTAGCCCTTCGCTTATTTTACGGCAACCATGAACACGCACGTTCATCTGGATGAGCGCGGGGTCAGACCTTCCGCCCATTTTGAGCGCTTGGCGCATCCCATCGTTACTCGGACCAGTAGTCGATGGGCTGATAGTCCTTGACGAGCTCGAGGCGAAGCGCTTCGATTGGAGAGCAGTTCGCGATGACCGTGACCGGCTCCTGAATGGCGGCTAGGTCGCGCACGAGTGTCGCATAGTCCGTTTGCTCGCGCATATTGCCTGGTTGCACGCCTGCGCGCAGCAGACGATCGCGCATGTCTTCGTACTTGGGTCCGCCGATGATCACCTGCGTATCGGGACCGCAAAGCTGCTCCCAGCGCACGTCTTGAATCCAATCGGTAGTCAAGCCGTCCATGATTTCGGCACCGAGCAAGCAGACGAGGCGCTTGGGCGGCTCACCTTCCGAAAGCAACATATTGATCAGCTGGTTGCAGCCGGCCGTGTTTTTCATCAGCAGCAAGCGCGTCGGCGTGCCGTCTATGTCAAAGATTTCGAACCGATGCGCCGCATGGGTGAAATGCTCGAGCGCGCGGAACGCGTCATCGCTTGCCATACCCGTCGTGAGCAGGCCCGCGATGGCGGCAACGGCGTTGTAGACATCGTAGCCCGCGCGGATGTTGGCCTGGACGACATGTTCGACGCCATCGATGCGAAGCGTCAAAGTGCAGCTCTTTTCGCGTCGATCCGAAATGGCCGTGCAAGCGATATCAGGCGTATGGTGTGTGCGGCCGCAACTCGTACACGCATACGCCCCCAGATGAGCAAACGTGCGTGCGCCGAACGAAAGCTCGGCACCGCATTCGATGCAGGCAACCGTTTCGTCGTAATCGCCGATTCCCTCCTCGTACACAGGGCATTCGACGCCAAACCACACTACGCGGTTGCTCACGGCATCCGCAATCGAAGCGGTCACCTGGCAGTCCGCATTGAGCACAAGCACGGTTTCGGGCGAGCTCTTGGCCGCCGTGATGATGTAATCGCGCGCCGTCGTCCAGCTGGGATAGCGATCGACCTGGTCACGATAGAGATTCGTGACCACGAGCACCTTAGGAAGAGTCGCTGGCAGCACGAGCTTGGTCGCACCCTCGTCGCTTTCGATGACAGCCCAGTCGCTCTTGCGTTTGCCACCCACCGTGCTGTCCAGGCACAGCGTCGTGGCAATGCCCTGCTCGAGATTTGTCGAGGAAGGATCGTAGGCGGCGGTGCCGTATGTGTTGATCACGGCTTGCTGCACGATATGCGTCGTCGTGGTTTTTCCGTTCGTGCCCGTGATGACGATGGTCTTATGTCCGCTTGAAAGCTCCGCGATAACATTCGGGTCGATTTTGAGGGCGATCTTTCCCGGCAACGCTCGTGCCGTACGCCCGAGCAGGCGCATTGCTTTATGGCTCGCTTTGCAAACCGCGATGGCGGCGCTTTTTCTCAACGACATGGAATGGGCCCTCGATTCTTCGCATAAACGTTTTTCAGCAGTATAGTGCGCCTTGCGCGCTTGCCGGTGAGTTTTGCCCCAGGGCGCGACTCATTGCCAAAATCCCCACAATGAGTTTCGCCCCTGGGGCGTGACTCATCGGCCAGCGGACTCGTGCCCCGAATGAGTTTCGCCCCTGGGGCGCGACTCATTGGGGCGGGCTCTCTCGCGAGTCGCAGCTCATTCGCCTTCCCACCCTGCCTATCGTCGCCATCAGCATGCTATGATTGCTGCAATCGTTTTGCGCACCGGCCGTTGCATTTGCGGCGGCATATTGAAGGGACCCGGATTGAAGCACGCTAAGGCATTTCTCATAGCCCTGGCCATCATCGCAGTTATGGCGTTTGCCGCATGCGCATCTTCGAGCGTATCGGAAACCGGCTCAGCGCAGGCATCCGACCAGCTTTCGGGCAGCGCCACCAGCCAAGCCGATAGCGCGAGCCAAGACAAGCCAACAGATGCGGCAGATTTTTCCGCCCGCACAAAAACTTGGGTGGTCCTCGGCGACAGCCTCACCAAAAAATACTTCAGAGCAAAAACGGCTTACTACGACTACGTTGCCCAAGACATCGGCTGCACGATCGTAAACTACGGCGAAACCGGCACTGGATACAAGGAGCACTCGCGTACCGAACCGTTCTACGAGCGTGTTGACCGCATGGACGTTTCGGACGTCGATTGCCTTACGATTTTCGGCAGCTTCAACGACCTGGGAAAAGGCTACTCTCTGGGATCTGCGTACGATGAGACAACCGATACGATCGGCGGCTGCATGAACCTGACCATTCAAAACCTCATCAAAAAGAATCCAGGGCTTAGAATCGGCATCGTCACGCCGACTCCCTGGCGCACGAATTACTGCTACACCCCAGATGGCGCGAATTTCTACGGCACTACGCGCTACGAGTGCGATTCCTACGTCAGCCTTCTCAAGGAGGTTGCAAAACGCCATCGCCTTCCCGTGCTCGACCTGTACGAAACATTCGGCCTCGACCCCGACGACGAGGAAATTCGTAAGCGTTTTTACACCGAAGACGGAAAGACCGACGATGGCGGCGTTCATCCAAACAGCGAAGGTCACAAGTTCATGTACCCCATGTGGCGCGAATTCGTGAAAACTCTCATGGCCTCCGATGCTGTGAGCTAGCGCATCGGAACGGCAGCCAACTTGCCGAATGAGTTTTGCCCCTGGGGCGTGACTCATCGGCCGAATGAGTTTTGCCCCTGGGGCGTGACTCACTCGCTGGCGCGTGACCTATCGGCCAGACGCAGGACAGCAACGCACACCCCCTTTGGAGCAAATCGACGCCAAACCATGATATTGTTGCACCAGTTTAGTTTGAGGATCATGCAAGGAGTGAGCATGGACTACGACGTAATCATCATCGGCGCTGGCCCGGGAGGAATTTATGCAGCATACGAGCTTGTAAAAAACCGTCCTGCGCTCAGGGTCGCCATCTTTGAGGCGGGAAAACGTCTCGACGAACGCCGCTGCCCAATCGACGGCGTGAAAGTGAAATCGTGCATCAACTGCAAAAGCTGCTCGATTATGAGCGGTTTCGGCGGAGCAGGCGCTTTTTCGGATGGAAAATACAACATCACAAACGACTTTGGCGGCTCCCTCTACGAATATATCGGAAAGGATCAAGCCCTTGAGCTCATGCGCTTCGTCGACGGTATAAACCTTGCGCACGGCGGCGAAGGTACACGACTTTATTCCACCGCCAACACCGCGCTCAAGAAGACCTGCATGCAAAACAAGCTCAAGCTGCTCGACGCGCAGGTGCGCCACCTTGGCACGGACATCAACCACATCGTACTCGAGCGACTTTTCGACGAGTTGAAAAATTCGGCTGACTTTTTCTTCCTCTCACCAGTAGAGCATGTCACACCCATCGGAAGTAGCGAGTCTTCTAAATACGTAGCGACCACCGAAAGCGGCAAACCTATCAACTCAGGCTTTCGCATTCAAACAGCGGACGGAACGTTCACCTGCAAGCGCTGTATCGTTTCGGTCGGACGCAGCGGAAGCGCCTGGATGGAGCGCGCCTGTCGCGAACTTGGCATTCCCACGCAATCCAACCGAGTCGACCTCGGCGTACGCGTGGAACTTCCCGCTGCGTTGTTCGCGCACCTCACAGACGAGCTTTACGAAAGCAAGATCGTCTATCGCACCGAGAAATTCGAAGACCACGTCCGCACGTTCTGCATGAATCCGCACGGCATCGTTGTAAACGAAAATACGAACGGCATCATCACTGTCAACGGCCACAGCTATGAAGACCCCGCACGCCAGACCGAAAACACGAATTTCGCGCTGCTCGTCTCCAAGCATTTCACCGAACCTTTCAGCGATAGCAACGGTTATGGTGAAAGCATCGCTCGGCTTTCAAACATGCTTGGCGGCGGTGTCATACTGCAACGATTTGGTGACTTAATCCGAGGGCGGCGAAGTACAGTCGACCGCATTCAGAATGGCTTCGTCACGCCCACGCTCAAAGCCGAACCAGGCGACTTGAGCCTCGTGCTACCCAAGCGCATCCTCGACGGTATCATCGAGATGATATACGCCCTCGACAAGATTGCGCCCGGCACCGCAAACGACAACACACTGCTCTACGGCGTGGAAGTGAAATTCTACAACATGCAGGTTGAACTGGCCAAAAACCTTGAGACGCGCCATGCGGGGCTTTACGTGATCGGCGATGGCAGCGGCGTGACCCACTCGCTTTCGCACGCGTCTGCCAGCGGTGTCTTCGTCGCGCGCGATATCCTTAGCCGCCTATGATGCGGCCCGCTTCTTGCGGGAAAATGAGTTTCGCCCCTGGGGCGTGACTCATTCGAGGCGGCCTCTCGGGATGAGTTTCGCCCCTGGGGCGTGACTCATTCGGGGCGGCCTCTCGGGATGAGTTTCGCCCCTGGGGCGTGACTCATTCGAGATAGGCGCCGGTCTGGCGATCCCAGAGCAGGGCGTACTCGCCGCCTTGCTCGATGAGCTGCGCGTGCGGACCGTCTTCGGCGACTTTTCCGTCATCGAGCACGACGATACGGTCGAGACTGGCGACTGTACTCAAGCGGTGCGCAACCACGATGCTCGTGCGACCCGCCATCAGGCGCGCGAGGGCTTCCTGGACCAGCCGTTCGCTTTCGCTGTCAAGCGCGCTCGTGGCCTCGTCGAGTACGAGAATCGGGCAATCGGCCAACATGGCGCGCGCGATGACCACGCGCTGGCGCTGCCCGCCCGATAGTTTCACGCCGCGCTCACCAGTCACGGTGTCAAAACCCTGTGGGAGTTTCTCGATGAATTCGAGCGCATTGGGAAGCCGCGCCGCTTTGCGGATCTCCTCAAACGAGGCGCCAGGCCGACCATAGGCGATGTTTTCGGCAATCGTGCGATGGAACAAAATCGACTCCTGGGGCACGTAGGCGATCTGGCGACGCAGGCTTTGCTGCGTGCAGCGCGCGATATCCTGCCCGTCCACGAGGATGCGCCCTTCCTGGATGTCCGAAAGCCGCAGCAGAAGCTTTGTGAGCGTGGTTTTTCCCGCGCCGCTCATGCCGACGAGACCTACGCGCTGACCTGCTGGTATATGCAAATCAAACCCATCAAAGACCCGCGTCTGAACACCGCCGTCCTCATAGCAAAAGCCGATACCCTCAAAATCGATCGCCCCATCGCGCACCTCAAGCTCGACTGCGTTCGGCGCATCTGCCACCAGACGCGGCTCGTCGAGCACGACCGTCATGCCCGCCGCGTCGCCGAACGCGCGATTGAGGCGCTGCAGGCCGGTGTTGATGAAATTGAACTGGTTCGTCACCGTGTATGTGTAGGTGAACATCATAACGAGCGTGCCCGGCGTAATGCCGAACCAGGCGTTTCCGCCCGCGATAAACACGGTGACCACGGCCATGATCACAACCGCGATGACGGCCGTGATAATGCCGCGCGCAAGGCTTGCCATCATGCGCTTGCTGTCGCGCGCTACGACTTCACGATTGGCGTCGTCAAACAGGCCGCGCTCGTAATCTTCGCGACCATAGGTTTTCACAGCCAAAATATTGGCCACGCTATCGGCAAGCTCACCCGAAAGCTGGTTTTGCGCACCAGCCGCCTGCTCGTTGAGATTCAGGATGCGCCGATACATGAGGTAGCTGATCGCCGCGTACAGCAAAAGCAACGTCATAAGGATGGCCACATACACGGGCACACGCGGCGAAAGGATGATGCAGATGAACACGACCGACTCGAGAACTGGGAAAAACGGGAAATTTATCGCCTCGAGCAACTGGTTGTACGCCGCCATGAATTTCGTCGTCTGCGAAACGAGCGTTCCTCCGAAGCGGTTGGAGTGAAAGCTCATCGACTGGTTGGAAAGCGCATCGAAACACATCGTGGCCAGGTCATACGACACGGCAATCTCGAGTTTCCACAGCGTGTAATCCTGCAGCTTGCTCGCGCCCTGCCCGAGCACGTTGATCGCGAGCAGCGCCACAATATAGGGACCGAAAACATTGAACACCCGGTCAGGCGCGACTGGCTCTGCCGAAATGCGATCAACGATCAGGCTCATGACGAACGGGTTTCCATATGTGAGCAGCACGCCGAAACCGATGGTCGAAAGCACCATCGCCACATACAAACCCAAATGCTTGCGCGTCACCTGCCAGTAGTAATGCAGCGTGCGCCGCGTCGTCTGCTGTGCCCCAAAACTCTGGGCCATACCTTCCCTTTCGTAATTCCGCTCATGAGTTGTGCCCCGGGGGCGTGACTCATTCGAGTTACCCTCCCCTTTCGCAGCCCCAAATGAGTTTCGCCCCTGGGGCACGACTCATTCGGAATGCGCAACTCGCTCGCCAAATGAGTTTTGCCCCTGGGGCGTGACTCATTCCCAGGAGCGTGACTCATTCCGCGCTAGTCCTCGAGCACTTCCTCGGGAGGCACTTCGAGCTCGGCGGACTTGTAGGCTGAAAAGCCCGAATACGCAAAGCTCGCGTCAAGCCCCGCCAAGAACAGATCGCGATCGTCAACCGCATCGGTCAGCGCGCCTTCGAATAGGCTATTGAGTACAGAGCTGTCCTCGGGGCTTTTGCGCAAGGCCTCGTTGAAGGTATCCGGATCGATCTGGCTCCAGTCGACAACTTTCGAAATCTGCTGCTTGAACAGCGCGTTTATCCAAATGCGCATCGCGCGGCCGTTACCCTTGAAAAACGGGTGCGTCAAGTTCATTTCCGTAAACTTGATCATGATATCCTCGAACGTATCCTGCGGCGATTCGGCGATGGCCTTCACAGCAGAGCCGATGAACATGACCGGCGTGTACATGATATTGTCCGCAGAGTTGTTCGACGTCCTGATGGTACCTGCGAAATCGTAAATCTCGTCGAACAGGAATCGATGGATAATCGAAAGGCACGTATAGCTTCCAGTCTCGACGTGGTCGAGCTCCTTCGAGTCGAATAGCTGTATCGCGCGAATTTTCGCGATGCGCTCCTCTTCTTTGGCCAGCTCATCGGCGTCTTCTATCCCAAGTTTGTTAACGAGCTCCATGTTTTACTCCATTCTGCCGCCTTTGCCAGCGACACAACCGTGCTAAATAGTGGAACAAGAGGGGTCTCCCCTTTCGGTCACATTATGCCCTAAGCCATTGCGCGCGGCATCCCAAACCGCAATTAAAATGTGACCGGAGAGGCCCTTCCGGTCACATTTCCTTTACGCGCGCTTTCCTTGTGGATGGCGCCTGCTTCAGCATTTCGTTGTATAACGCAAGCTAAGCTTACACATAAGCCTTATTCGCCAGCATCGTCAAGCTCCTGGCCATCGGGCACACCGTCATAACCACCCAGAATCGGACCTACAGCCGCAGCTTTCTTCGTGCTCAACTTTGTACGAATGTCATAGACAATCATGAACGCGACCAGGATGAACCCAAGGTATCCATTGAGGCCGTATAGCACGTTGACCAGCATGCGGTAGTCGACGAAACAAGCGACGACGCACCCGATGATACCGCCGACGATGATGCCGATCTTGTAACGCTGCGTGCCCTCCTCGGAGAAAGCCTTGATGCCCGTCCACAGCAGCGGTACCGACGTAGTGTAGATGCCGGCGAAGATGATGACCGCAAGGATTATCGCGAGAACCGGGTTGATGGCGTTGGCCAGGAACAGCACCGGAATGGCAGCGCTCGAGGTTTCCTCGATGTGCGAGATGAGCGCGATACAGGCAATCGTGGCCGTCAGCGCGATGAACACGATGGACAGCGCCATGCCGGCGTTGACTTCCTTCAGCTTGTTTTTCGCGCCGATCTCGGCGATGAAGGCCGCGAACCACAGGATGACGAAGCCCGCATAGGAAGCGCCCGACGCCCACGGATTACCGCCGCCAACCTGCTTCATGACCTCGCTATATTGGCCGGAATCAACGGCGGCCAGACCCGACTGGAAGGCCCCTTCAGGCACGTTGAAGCACGAAATGCCCGTGACGACGATGATGCACACGATAATGACCGGCCCAAGCTTCCCGAGGGCGTTCAAAATGCCGTTGAGCCCAAATACCGCCGTAATAATCACGAAAACCGTAAGCACAACCGCGCCGACGCCGATGGGGACGTCGATACCGTAGAGGCCAAAAAGCTCCGTGAGGGTGGAGTTGGCCCCACCGCACATCACGATGAAACACATGTAGCAGAAAAACGCCGAGAACCAGTCGTAAAATTTTCCGATGTACTTGCCGCAGTAGGCGGTGTAAATGTCTCCACCGCGGTCGAGCTTGCGGCGGTTGCCATTCGTCGCGAACGAGTAGTTCGTGTATAGGTATACGACAACGACCACAAAAATTACGATGGGAAACTGCGAGCCATACGAAGCGTCGTACTGAACGACCTCCTGAAGCGTCGAGAATCCCGCGCCGATATAGAACGCGATGCACGCGCCGCAAAACCCCATGATGGCGGCGAAGCTTAACTTCTTTTTGTCCATTGCACCTCTCCCCTTTCGTTCCGACATTTGCTGTCAGCAAATGGCACATAGGTATTCTTATTGGAATTAACAATATTTATAGGTATTTATTATTCTTATTTCCTATTTAATACTTATGTATGCATTTGTTGATATTAAGAGTATCGAATACTGCGATATGTCTCGCAATGGACATTTTTGGTATATAAGTTTCTTTTTATACTGTACGTGGTTTTTTAGCACAGACAATAGATGCTTTCCGACTGTCGAACACGCTGCGCGATTGTCTTCCCATGAGCCACCCCATTTTGCTATGTTCGTCAATCTCGGTCAGCCTTTTTGGATTACGCTTACAATATTTGGGTAGCCATACGCAGACGTCTGCTTGCAATCGGCATCTTTCGCAAGCTCGTTCACCGCACTACAGGCTGCAAGCGAATAGATCTCCGACCGAAGTTGGTACCTATGAAAAAAGCACTCGTACTGAACCTCGCAATCGCAACGCTTCTCTTCGCCCTGATCGGCTGCTCGGCAAGCTCGAGCGAACCCGGAAGTGCGTCCACAGAACCCAGCAATGCACAATCAGCTTCGCAACAGGCCGAAAGCAGTTCTTCGAGCTCCGAAGCGGCTCCCGAAATGCCCGAAGTAGTCAGCGACGCGCCCTTGAGCAGCTCTGCCTCAGCAGGGGCAAAAGAGACCGAAACGGGGAGTTCTGCGTCGGCATCCGCGGCCTCTTCGGCATCCGCAGCGTCTTCGGCCTCGCCAGAAAAACCGCTCGCCACACCACTCTCAACCGAGTCAAAGGAACTGACAAAAGCGATTTCCGACCTCGTCAAACCCATAATCAAAGACTCCGGCATGGAAATTTCCGCAACCGTAGTCGATCTTCAAAACGACAAGCGGGCAAGCATCGACGGCGACAAGCGGATGTATTCCGCCAGCATGATCAAGCTGCTCATCGCCGCCACCTTCATGGAACAGGTTGACGAGGGAAAGCTTTCGCTTAAGGACACCTACGTTCTCAAGGACGACGACCCTGTCGGAGGAACCGGCATGATTGGCGGCATGGGTGCAGGCGCAACAGTGACATACGAAGACTTGGTCGCTACCATGATCAGCGTGAGCGATAACACTTCCACGAACGTGCTGATTCGATCGCTTGGTGGCATGGATGCGATCAACAAAAAGGCCGAAAAGCTCGGGCTCAAGCAGACGCAGCTCAACCGATTCATGATGGATGAGGAGGCCGTTTCGCGAGGAATAGAAAACTACACGAGTGCCAACGATATCGCCACGCTGCTCGAGCTGCTCTATCGCGGGGAGCTGGGAAACCCCGAAATCACCAAGTTCGTTATGGGAGCCCTGGAGATGCAAACTGACAACAGCGCCCTCGCCCAAGGACTTCCTGCCGATACCGTATTCGCGCACAAAACCGGAACGCTCGGTTCCGTGCGCCACGATGGCGGCATTGTCGAAGGCGAAAGCCCCTACATTATCGTAACCCTCTGCGGCGGTTCGGGCTTTAGCCAAGATGGCGCCGATTCCGCGATGGCGAAGATAGCCACTGCCGTGAACGAGTATTTCGCGGGCGGGCAGTGATAAGGGCTCGAACGCTTGGGGGAATCGGATTCTCGGCGCCGTAGCCCAAAAGGGATACTCCTCTTTGGACTACGGCAGCTAAAGCGCAGGCCATTGGCTTGACGACAGGAATTAGCCCAAAGAGGAGTATCCCTTTTGGGCTATTGCTGGACAGCCTCAGGGCGGGGCATCGGCGAAGCCGCAACTTGCGTATGCGCTTGCCGTTGAAGGTCTTCACCCAGGCTATGCGGCGCGCTACGCATTCGGCGAACGGGAATCCGGAAAGGGGAACGTGGTGAAGTTCACGAAGATGCAAGGCATTGGCAACGACTACGTGTACGTGAATTGCCTCGAGGAAACGGTTGACGACCCCGCATCGCTCGCGCGCGTGGTGAGCGACCGACATTTTGGCATAGGCTCCGACGGGCTCATTCTCATACGGCCCTCCGTTCAAGCCGACTTCTTCATGGAGATGTTCAACGCAGACGGTTCGCGTTCGGCTATGTGCGGAAACGGCATACGCTGCGTGGGCAAATACGTCTACGATCATGGGCTCACAACCAAGCGGGAGCTGGCGGTGAACACGCTCGATGGAGTGAAGTACCTGTCGCTGAACGTCGAGGATGGCCTTGTCACCTCAGTGACGGTCGACATGGGAGAGCCGCGCCTCGATCCTAAGCTC